>JAUXPG010000097.1 GCA_030683915.1 Gemmobacter sp. | reverse complement strand
GGCTACGCCCTCCTTCCGTCACAGCCCCACCACCGCGTCTCATCCAGATTGACGCGGAATCTCATCCTGTTTGTCGCGCGGCACCCGATGCCAAATGGTCCGACAGCAGCACCAGCGCGCCACGGGCCGCCGTGTCCAGCGCACCTGTGCGGGGATCAAAGCGAAAGGTCAGCGCCAGTTGCTCGGCGTCGGACAGACTGGCCAGCGCATCGCGCAGCGACTCCAGAGCCGAGGCGCTGCGCGCGAACATCACGCCATTCGCGAGCCTTTGGCCTTGCAAGGCGAGGGGGCGGCGCAGGTTGGCCGAAGGTGTCGGCACGCCGGATGTTGCCAACAGGCGGTTTGCGGCAGGTCCGGTCGTCCAGGCCACGAAATCGCGCGCCAACCCCGGTGCGCGGCCAGAGCCCGGCAGCCAATGGAGCGCCAGGCTTAGCGGATGGTCGCCGGTGGCGGCGGCAAAATCCGACAGATCGGGGGAAAGACCGCAAGGGGTGGTGATCTGGCGGGGCTGCAACCCCGGGCGCAGGGGCATGGGCAGCAGTGCAAGGCCCCAAGGGTCAGCTCGGAGCGCTGCGGCCAGCGCTTCGGGGTCGGCAAAGGTGCGCCCCGCGCCCCGTGCCGGGCCAAGGGTAGCGGTGGCGATCCGGTCCAGCGTGCTGCCTTGTGGCAAACCGTGCCAGACCAGCGGTCGTGTGTCCTTTCCCAGTGTGGCCCATGTGGCCTCGCGGCTTTGCCGAACGGCCTGCAAGGGCCCAAGCGGAAGCGGCCCCGGGGGGGCGTCCGGGGCGCTGGCAAGGCTCAAGGGCAGGCGGGCGACCAAAGCACCCGGCCGATCCCCGGTAGGCCCGGCAAGTGCCGCGTCGGCCCCTCCGGCCGCAAGAACCGGTTCTGGCGCGCCAGACAGCGGCAAGACCCGCAAACGCAGCAGCGTTTTGCCCGATTGGGCAAACTCCAGCGTGCCGCTGTCCGGCGCGGTGAGGGCAAAGCCATGCGCCCTGGCAAAGCCCGCGGCCAGTGGGCGGAGCACCCGCTCAGCCAGCCAAGGCTCCACCGCGATGCGCCATTCCGGGGCAAAACGCATGAGGTCTGGGCAGCCCGGTCCGGCGCAGTCCACCGCCGCCGCGTCCACCGTGAGCCGACCCCAGGCGGTGTCGATGCGGTAGAAAATGCCATCGAAGCCGATTAGGCGGCCCGACACGGAAAGCCCACCGCCCCGGGCGGTCAGTGTGGCGTCATCGGCCTGAACGGGCAGGGGCAAGGAAACGAAAAGCGCGGCGGTCAATGCCGCCGCGCGAAAGCGAACGCGCATGAAAGGACTGTCCGGGTTGCGGTCAATTGGCCGCGAGTTTCTCCGGCGCGACCGGATTTGGCAAGACCACGTATTCGCCGATCGCCTCGCACCCCGGCATCGCGATGGTAAGGTCCCGCACCGTCAGACGACCGGCCATCGCGGTGATCGTTTCGCCAAGGATCTCGCGCCCACAGGTGGCTTCGGTCACTGCCGCTTCGATATCAAGGGTGACGGAGCCTTCGGTCGCAGGCTTGCCAGCGGGCCAGGTGAACACCTCGGCCATCAGAGGGCGATCAGTGGCGGGGTCGCCCAAACTGATCATGAAACCACCCGTCGCCGAAACCTCGCGCGGGGCTGCGGCAGAGACATGGCCGTCTGCCGCGCCGACCCCGTACGCATGCAGTTGGAAGGCGTCATCTGCCATCCATTGCACGGCGAACCTGTCGTACCGGGCAAGGTCGTCGACCGGCGCGGCTTGGGTTACGCTTGTCCCGTCGGCAAATGCGATGGTCACTTCCGCAGGGCTTTGCAAGGCCGGGATCGTGGCCACGACCGTCCCTGCGGCAGATGTCTGCGCCGACACCACCAGACCGCCATGGCGGATCAGCACCCGCTGATCGGGGCGACAGGGCGCGAGCAACCCAAGATCCAGCATCGCGCCGGGCCGGACGATGAGGGCCATGTCTTCGCTGCAGGCTACCGGGGCTGTCGGCTGCGACTCGGATGCCGTGACCGTGGGCAGGGCGGCCGGAGCCGTCGCTGCGACAAGGACCGTGGGCTGGGTCGTGTCTGCGACGACGGGAATGATGGCGGCGACGGGGGCGTCAGCCTTGGCGAAGCCGGCGACCGCGACGCGTTCGGTCGGCGGCGCCTTGGCCTGCGATTGCATCACGAAGCCGGTGCCGCCCGCCACCGCGACAATCGCGCCTACGCGCAAGATTCGTTTCCTGTCCATCTGCCGTGCCCCTCGTTCAGCGACTGAAGGGAAAACTGCCGCCGGAAAACGGCGGCAGCATGGCGCAGATATGGAAACAATCGTCCGTCAGGTCAGCTTGCCGTGGCAATGCTTGAACTTCTCACCCGATCCACAAGGGCAAGGGTCGTTCCGGCCGGGGTTGCCCCAGGTTGCCGGATCGTTTTCGTCAAAGCCTGCGGCTTGCGCGGGTTTGGCGCGTTCGACAGGCGCCGCAGCCGGTTGCGCCAACGCCTGTTGCTGCGCAAGCATCTGGCGCACCATCTCGGCGCGTTCGTCCTCGCTCAGCGGGCGGATGCGCGACAGTTGCTGCGATACGTCCAGCCGCAGGCTGTTCAGCATGGTTTCGAACAGGGCGAAACTTTCGGTCTTGTACTCGTTCAGCGGGTCGCGCTGCGCATAGCCGCGGAACCCGACGACCGAGCGCAGGTGTTCCAGGCGCAGCAGATGTTCGCGCCACTTGGCGTCAATCGCCTGCAACAACACCTGCTTTTCGATGTCGCGCATGGTTTCGGCCCCGAAGGCCGCGGTCTTTTCCGCCATCATCGCGTCCGTGGCGGCATAGATGCGGTCGCGAATCGAATCCTGATCCACGCCCTCTTCGGCGGCCCATTCGGCAACAGGCAGGTCAATCGTCATCCGCTCGCGCAGCGCAGCGACCAAGCCTTCGGTATCCCATTGATCGGCATATGTTTTGGGCGGAAGATGCTGATCCACCAGATCGTCAATCACCTGATGGCGCATGTCCTGCACCGTTTCCGACAGGTCTTGCGCGCGCATGATGTCAAGCCGCTGGCCAAAGATCGCCTTGCGCTGGTCGTTCATCACGTCATCGAACTTCAGCAATTGCTTGCGGATGTCGAAGTTGCGCGCCTCGACCTTGGCTTGCGCCTTCTCGAGGCTTTTGTTCACCCACGGGTGGATGATCGCCTCACCTTCCTTCATGCCAAGGGTGGATAGCATCTTGTCCAGCCGCTCCGAGCCGAAGATCCGCATCAGGTCGTCTTCAAGCGAGAGGTAGAAGGCCGAACGCCCCGGGTCGCCCTGACGGCCCGAGCGGCCGCGCAGCTGGTTGTCGATCCGGCGCGACTCATGCCGTTCGGTGGCCAGCACGAACAAGCCCCCGGCGGCCTTGACCGCTGCTTCGTCGGAGGCGTGTTCGGCCTCGATCCGGGCGCGCACCTCATCGGGGTGGCTGCTGGGATCGGCGGCGATGGCCTCCATCACCTTGAATTCGACGTTGCCGCCCAGTTTGATGTCGGTGCCCCGTCCCGCCATGTTGGTGGCGATGGTCACCGCGCCCAGCTTGCCGGCATCGGCGACGATCTTGGCCTCTTGCTCGTGCTGACGGGCGTTGAGCACGTTGTGCGGCACCCCTGCGGCGGTCAGAAGGCCCGACAGCATTTCCGATTTTTCGATGCTGGTGGTGCCGACAAGAATCGGCTGGCCCTTGGCATGCGATTCCTTGATCTGCTTGACGATCGCCTCGTATTTTTCCCGCGCGGTGCGGTACACGGCATCGTGTTCGTCCTTCCGCGCGACGGGGCGGTTTGTCGGCACCTCGACGACCCCGAGGCGGTAGATTTCGGCAAATTCCTCGGCCTCGGTCGCGGCGGTGCCGGTCATGCCCGACAGCTTTTCGTAAAGACGGAAATAGTTCTGGAACGTGACGCTGGCCAAGGTGACGTTTTCCGGCTGGATCTGCACGCCTTCCTTGGCTTCGATCGCCTGATGCAGGCCGTCCGACAGCCGCCGACCGCGCATCATCCGCCCGGTGAATTCGTCGACCAGCATCACCTCGCCGTCGCGCACGATGTATTGCTGGTCACGGTTGAACAGCTTGTGCGCCCGCAGGGCCTGCGTGACATGGTGCACGATGGTGGTGGATTCCGGGTCGTAAAGCGACTGGCCCTCAGGCAGGATGCCCGCCTCGGACAGCGCGTTCTCGATGAATTCATTACCTTCTTCGGTAAAGGTGACCGACCGCTGCTTTTCGTCCAGTTTGAAATGCTCAGGCTGCACCAGCGGGATCAGGCGGTCCACCGAGACATAGAGTTCCGAGCGGTCCTGCGATGGCCCCGAGATGATGAGCGGCGTGCGCGCCTCATCGATCAGGATGCTGTCAACCTCGTCGACGATGGCGAAGTAATGGCCGCGCTGGGACATGTCCTCCAGCCGGCTTTTCATGTTGTCGCGCAGATAGTCGAAACCGAGTTCGTTGTTGGTGGCATAGGTAATGTCGCAGGCATAGGCCGCGCGCTTTTCATCCTCGGGCTGCCATGGGTAAACCACGCCCGTGGTCATGCCGAGCGCGGCAAAGACCTTGCCCATCCATTCCGCATCACGCTTGGCGAGATAGTCGTTCACGGTGACGACATGCACGCCTTTTCCGGTCAAGGCATTGAGGTAGGCCGGGAATGTGGCGACCAGAGTCTTGCCTTCGCCGGTCTTCATCTCGGCGATGTTGCCCTGATGCAGGAAGATGCCGCCTTTCAGCTGCACGTCGAACGCCCTGAGGCCAAGCGCGCGGCGGGCGCCCTCGCGGCAATTGGCGAAGGCTTCGGGCAGCACGTCATCCAGGCTTTCACCGGCGGCCACACGGGCCTTCAGCGCGGCGGTGCGTTCCTTGAGCCCATCGTCGCTCAGGGCCTGGAATTCCGGTTCCAGCGCGTTGATGCGTGCGATCAGCGGGCGCACCGACTTGACCTTGCGGTCGTTCGGCGTGCCGAAGATCTTGCGCGCCAGTATTCCGAAGCCCAGCATGTTCCATCGTCCCTGCATGAACGGCGCCGCCGTTCGTGATGCCACCTTGCACGCAGTCGGGCTTGCCCCTGTCCCCCGGCTTGCCTAGAACAGCGCACGAGGTGCAGGCCGCGCCCAGCATTGCGACCCTCGCGATGTAAGGGGCTGTCTGCAAGGTGTCAACGCCGCCAAGGGCGCGCGGCTTCCGGGGGACGGGACATGACGATACGTTCGCGCGCTTTGGCGCTGGCACTTCTGGGCGCAGCCCTTGCACATCCGGTGGCGGCACAGGATGCCTCGACCGTGGTTGCCACGGTCAACGGCACCGAAATCACCCTTGGACATCTGGCCGTGCTGCGCGCCCAGTTGCCCGACCAGTATCAGGCGCTGCCCGATGATGTGCTGTTTCGCGGCATTCTGGATCAGGTGATCCAGCAGACCGCGCTGGCGCAGGCGGCGGCCCCGCTGGTGACCCGGCGTGACGAGATCGCGCTGGAAAACGACCGGCGCGCCTATCTCGCCGGCCTGGCGCTCCAGGACGCGGTCCAAAGTGCGGTGACCGAAGCTGCGTTGCAGGCGGCCTATGACGCCCGCTTCAAAGAGGCCGCACCCGCCACCGAATACAACGCCGCGCATATCCTTGTCGCGACCGAGGACGAGGCAAAGAAGCTGCGCGAACAGCTCGACGGCGGGGCCGATTTCGCGGAACTCGCACGCCAGCATTCGACGGATGGTGCGGCCCAGGGGGGCGGGGCGCTGGGATGGTTCGGCACCGGCCAGATGGTCAAACCGTTCGAGGATGCCGTTGTCGCGTTGCAGCCCGGTCAGGTGGGCGGCCCGATCCAGACCCAGTTCGGCTGGCATCTGGTCAAGCTGGTCGAAACCCGCATGGCCGAAATTCCGGCGCTGGATGAGGTGCGCGCAGAGCTTGCCTCGGAACTGGAACAGGCCACCATCGATGCGCGCATCAAGTCTGCCTCCGAAGGCGCGACCGTGGTCCGCAGCGACGAAGGCATCGACCCCGCGCTGCTGAAATCCCCCACCCTGTTCGGCAACTGAGAGGTTACCATGGGCAACAAGGACTGGAAGGCCAAGGCCAAGGACCTGAAGAAGAAGCTCGACAAGCTGAAGAAACAGGCGGCGAAGGCGGCGGAAAGCGCGGTCGAAACTGTGGTGCCAGTGGTGCAGGCAGCGACCGAAACACTGGCCGCCAAGGTCAAGGCGCCGAACCCGGTGTCGCCTTTGGCGCCTGCGGCCTTTCCTGACCTGCCGGTGATCGGCGGGGTTGAATTTGCCGCCGCCGCCGCAGGCGTGCGCTACAAGGGCCGCACCGATGTCATGCTGGTGCGTCTGGCGCCGGGCACGGCAGTGGCAGGGGCCTTTACCCGCTCGTCCACGCGGGCCGCCTGTGTGCTTGACTGCGAAGCCAAGCTGACCGCGAAAGCGTCGGACGAAGGTGCCGCGATCCTTGTCAATTCCGGGAATGCCAACGCCTTCACCGGGGCCGCCGGTCAGGCAAGCGTCGATGCGCTGACCGCAGCGGTGGGCGCACGGCTGGGCCTGCCGGCTGCGCGGGTGTTCACCTCGTCCACCGGGGTGATCGGCGAACCCCTTCCGCATGACCGCATCGCGGCGGCACTGGACGGGCTTGCGGCGGGGCTGGCGGCGGATGGCATCGCCGGGGCAGCCCGCGCCATCATGACCACCGACACCTTCCCCAAGGGCGCCGGCGCCGAAGTCGCCGGCGATGGCGGACCGATCCGCATTGCGGGCATCGCCAAGGGGTCGGGCATGATTGCGCCCGACATGGCAACGATGCTGGTCTACATCTTCACCGATGCAAAGATTTCAGCCGCACTGCTGCAAAAGCTTGTCAGCCGTCAGGTGGACGACACCTTCAACTGCATCACGGTGGACAGCGACACCTCCACCTCGGACGCGTTGATCGTTGCTGCCACCGGCCATAGCCCTGCCGCCGAAATCCGGGACCTGCGCAGCAAGGTCGCGCGCGATTTCGAGGCCGCGTTGCGTGGGGTGATGATGGATCTGGCGCATCAGGTGGTCAAGGATGGCGAAGGCGCCACGAAGTTCGTGGAAATCCGCGTGACAGGAGCGGCGGATGCGACCGATGCCCATCGCGTCGCGATGGCCATCGCCAATTCGCCGCTGGTCAAGACCGCCATCGCGGGCGAAGACGCGAACTGGGGCCGCATCGTGGCCGCCGTCGGCAAATCCGGCGCCCGTGCGGACCGCGACCGTCTGTCGATCCGTTTCGGTGACATTACGGTGGCCGAAAATGGCTGGCGCGCGCCGGACTATTCTGAAACCGACACCTCGGCCTACATGAAACGTCAGGAACTTGTGATCGGCGTGGACCTTGGCCTTGGCACCGCGTCGCGCACGGTCTGGACCTGCGACCTGACGCACCGCTACATCGACATCAACGCCGACTATCGGTCCTGAGCCTGTTGCTCGCTTCGCCGGGGTGCAGTGCCGCTGCATCCCGGCGCCCCAGCCGGAACTCCGCATGAAGCTTGTCCTCGTCGCCGCCGTCGCCTTGATCGATCCTGACGGCCGCGTGCTTCTGGCGCAGCGTCCGCCGGGCAAGTCCATGGCGGGGCTGTGGGAATTTCCCGGTGGCAAGGTCGAACCCGACGAGACGCCCGAGGCGGCGCTGATCCGCGAGCTGCACGAGGAACTGGGCATCGCCACATGGGCGTCGTGCCTTGCACCGCTGACCTTTGCCAGCCACGCCTATGACAGCTTTCACCTGCTGATGCCGCTGTTTGCCTGCCGCCGGTGGCAGGGCACAGCGATGCCGCGCGAAGGCCAGACGTTGAAATGGGTGCGCCCCGACGCCTTGCGTGATTATCCCATGCCGCCTGCCGACATACCGCTTATCCCCATCCTGCGCGACTGGCTGTAACCGCGCCTGCCGCCGCAATACCCGCGGCGGCAGGACCCGGCCCCGCGTCAGGCGGCGGCCTGCGGGCGCGCTTCGGTCAGGATGGCATGCAGCGTGGTGGTCTGCGCGTTGGCGCGCAATTTCTGGCACACGCCCGGATCACGCATGGTGCGCGAGATCAGCGCCAGCGCCTTCAGGTGTTCCACTCCGCTTTCCTTCGGGGCGAACAGCGTAAAGATCAGGTCCACCGGCTGTCGATCAACGCTGTCGAAATCCATCGGGCGTTCAAGACGCACAAAGACGCCGACAATGCGTTCCAAACCTTCAAGCCGCGCGTGCGGCAGAGCGATGCCATGGCCCACGCCGGTCGGCCCAAGGCTTTCACGTTCCTGCAGCCCGTCAACCACGACAGCCGCACTGAGCCCGTAGACAGAGGCCGCCACCTCGCCCAGATCATGGAACAGGCGCTTCTTGCTGGTCATATGCCCCAGAACGCGCACGGCTTCTGGCTTCAGTATTTTCGCGATGTCCATGTTGATCCGGTTCGGGGCAGGGGGCGCGCCGCATGGGGCGCGCCCGGCCGCCGTTACTTGCTGTTGCGCGGGTCGATCCAGCCGATGTTGCCGTCGTCACGGCGATAGATCACGTTCACCCCGCCATGCCCTTCGTTGCGGAACACCAGCATCCTCTGACCCGACAGTTCCATCTGCATCACCGCCTCGCCGACGGAAACCTCGGGCACCCGCGTTTCCATTTCGGCAATGACGATCGGTGCAAGGTCCGCCGCGTCCGATTCCTCAGGCTCCTCGGTTGCGGCAAGGATATACGCGGCGCCACTGGCGAATTCAACAGGCCGCGCATGGCGGTCGTGATGGTGGTCACGAAGCCGCCGCTTGTGTCGGCGCATCTGCTTGTCCAGCCGTTCGCGGCAGCTTTCAAAGGCGGCGTAGATCTCGTGCGCCTGTCCTTTGGCGGTGGCCGTCAGGCCTGTGGACAGATGGACCGTCGACTCGCACAACATTTCGTGGCCGTTGCGGGAAAACACCACGACAGCCTCGGTCGGCCGCTGCGCGTATTTTTCCACCGTCTCACCAAGTTCGGCCTTCACGTGGGTCTGCAAGGCTTCGCCGATGTCGATGTGCTTGCCGCTGATCTGATACCGCATGTTCGCTCCTTCGCGCGGGTGAGGCCAAGAGAGCCCGCCGAAGGGCGGATCCTGGGTCCTCGGGTCTTGGAGGTAAGGAGGTCGGCCCCTGCATCGCACTGCCGCGTCGTCCACGCGGGTAGGTCCGGTCCGCGCATCCGCGCGACGGTATCCGAGGCGTCGTCGAGGGGCTGGTTTCTATCGCACGCATCACGGGTATTTGGCGCCATCGGAACGGCGCTTGTCAACACACCTCTGCGTGCCCGCATGCGGCGGAATATCGCCGCCTAGGAAACCCGGAAGCTTTGGCCGAGATAGACGCGGCGCACGTTTTCGTCGCGCACGACTTCATCGGCGGTGCCCGACATCAGCACCTTGCCGTCATGCAGGATGTAGGCCCGGTCCACGATCTCCAGCGTTTCCCGGACGTTGTGATCGGTGATGAGCACGCCGATGCCCCGGTCCTTCAGATCGTGGACCAGATGGCGGATATCGCCCACGGAAATCGGGTCCACCCCGGCGAAGGGTTCATCCAGAAGCACGTATTTCGGGCTGGCGGCCAGACAGCGCGCGATTTCCACGCGCCGCCGTTCCCCGCCCGACAGCGACAGTGCCTGTGCGTGCCGCAGATGAGTGATGGAAAACTCGCTCAGAAGTTCTTCGAGCCGCTCGCGGCGGTGGTGGCGGTCGGGTTCGGTGATTTCCAGCACCGCCATGATGTTGTCCTCGACCGACAGGCCGCGGAAGATCGACACTTCCTGCGGCAGGTAGCCAAGTCCAAGCCGGGCGCGGCGATACATCGGCAAGGCGGTCACATCGCGGCCATCGAGCATGACCTGCCCGGCCTCGGGCGTCACCAGTCCGGCGATGGCGTAAAAGCAGGTGGTCTTGCCCGATCCGTTCGGGCCGAGCAGCGCCACAACCTCGCCCCGCCCGAGTTCAAGGTTCACGTCCCGCAGCACCGGGCGGCGCTTGTAGCTTTTGCGCAACCCGGTCACGCGCAGCCCCGCGCTGCCACGGGCAAGAATGAGGTCGGGGCGCGCGGGCGCGGCAGGGGGCGGGCCGGGATCGGGCATCAGTTGCCGCTCTTGGTGCCGGGTTGGAACACGGTCTTGACGCGCCCCTCCATCCGGCCGGTTCCCGCGCGCAGGTCGGCCACCAGCCGTTCGCCGGAAATCGTGGCCTGCCCTTGAGTCAACAGCACCTCGCCGCTCATAACCAAGGCGCCCGAACCCACCTCATAGGTCGCCTCGCGCGATTCCGCGGCTTCGGCGGTCGTGACAAGCGTAACGCCGCCGGTGGCGTTCAACTGCCGGATGCCTTGGCCGGAGTCGCCATATTCCACCTCGACCCGCGCGGCTGTCAGGCGCAGGGCGCCTTGCACCACCAGCACATTGCCGTCGAACACCGCGTGCCCGGCGGCCTGATCGATGGTCAGCGCGTCGGCTGTCACCTCGACCGGCGCAGCGGGGTCTTGCCGCAGGCCACCAAAGCCCACGGCGGTGCCTTGGGTGCCTTGGGCCAGCACGAGCCCGGCCGAGAGCACAAGGGCAAGGGCGGTCAGCGACGGCAGGGCGAAACGGATCATCAAAATGGCTCTCATCAGGCGGGTCAGGGCTGGTATAGCAGCTTGACGCCACCCTTGAAAACCAGAACCTCTTGCCCCGGCGTTTCGGTGCGGGTGAGGGTAAAGCCCCCGGCAGCGATCCGCCCCTGCGGGCCAAGCGCCGAAACCGGGCCGGGGCTTTCCAGCTGACTGCGGTCGAGCAGGGCGCGCAATGCGTCGCTTTCCAGCCAATAGCCGGTCGGCGTGTCAAGCCGGACCGCCCCTTCCAGCACAAGGGTCTGCGCGCCGGGGTCTACCCGCGCCTCGTCGGCCACCGCACGGGTTTCGGCGCCATCCGGTCCGATCAGGCGCAAAACCGGCGCCACGGCGCGGGCCCCTGTGCCTTCGGTCCCTGCGGGATGCGCGGTGCGCGCGGAAAAGATCACCTCGTCCCCTTCGCGGGTGACGCCGCTGTAGGTGGGAGCGGTCAACCGCGGATCGCGCAGCATGCTGGCGATGTCGACCTGAGCATAGGGCAGGGCCGCGTCGGGATCACGGCTGCGCGACAACAGGAACAGCGTGGACAGCACCGCAAGCGCCGCCAGCGGCAGCGCAACTTTCAGCGCCCCCACAAGCCGCGAATGCACGTTGTCTGCCCGCGCCATGTGCCCCCCCTTATTCCTGCGTCCGGTCTGTCAGTGCCGGAAGATATCGGCCTCGTCAGCCCAGCCCAACAGATCCAGCTGCGCACGTGTCGGCAGAAAGTCGAAAAGCCGCTGCGCCAGCGCCATGCGGCCTTCGCGGACCAGCCGCGCCTCAAGCTCGGCCTTCAGCCGGTGCAGATACAGCACATCCGACGCTGCATAATCCTTTTGCGCGTCCGACAGCGTTTCCGACCCCCAGTCCGAGGTCTGCTGTTGCTTTGAAATGTCCACGCCCACCAAATCGGTCAACAGATACTTCAGCCCATGCCGATCCGTGTAGGTGCGCACCAGCTTTGATGCGATCTTGGTGCACCACACCGGCCCTGTGGTCACACCGAACGCCTGTTGCAGCATGGCGATGTCGAAGCGCCCGTAATGAAACAGCTTGAGCACCGCCGGATCGGCCAACAGCCGTTCCAGATTGGGCGCCCGGGTCTGGCCGCGCGCAATCTGCACCAGATGCGCGTGCCCGTCGCCCGAGGACAACTGCACAAGGCACAGCCGGTCGCGGCGCGGATCAAGCCCCATGGTTTCGGTGTCGATGGCCACCACCGGGCCAAGGTCAAGCCCGTCGGGCAGGTCGGTTTGGTAAAGGCGAACGGCCAAGGGGTGCTCCGCAACTGTGCTGATCCGGCATAGACCCGTGCCGCCGGGGGGTCAACGGCGCGGCGGGGCAGGGCAATGACGCTGGCGTGACCCCGCTGGCACCGTGGGACAAAAACAGACCCAAGGATATGCCGCCCAACCGCCGGAGTCGTGCCATGGCAGGCGCACGGCTAGGCTTGACGTCACGGGAGATACGTCTGCAGGGCCCGGCGGGGCCAGCGATGCGCCGCCATCGGGCCGGACCGTTACAGTCAAGAGGGAGGGAAGAACATGCGTAAATGGCTTGTGGCATCCGTTTCGGCGGTGGCCCTTGGTCTGCCCGGTGCCGCGCTTGCGCAGGACACCATCAAGATCGGCATCCTTGTCGCACTCGAAGGCGCATTCGCCGCCGGGGGGGCGGACGGTGTGCGCAACGTCGAACTCGCGCTCAAGCAGGCCGGTGGCATGGCGGGCGGCAAGAAGATCGAAACCGTGGTGGCGCCGACCGACACCACCCCGGACACGACGATCCGTCAGGCGCGCAAGCTGATTGAACAGGACGGCGTCGATTTCATCATCGGGCCGCTTTCGGGGTCCGAAGGCATCGCCATGCGCGACTATGCCAAGACCATCCCGGAAAAGACGGTGATCAACGGCATCTCGGGCGCGCTGGAAACCACCTGGGTTGACCCTGCGCCGAACTTCTTCCGGTTCAACCTTGACGGGGCGCAGTGGGGGCAGGGCCTTGGGTCTTATGTCGTCAACCAGAAGGGCTGGAAGCGGGTTGTGTCCATCGCCGCCGACTATTCGTTCGGCTATACCAACTTCCTTGGCTTCGCGGTGGATTTCTGCCGCGCGGGTGGCGACATCGTGGAACGGTTCTGGGTGCCGCTGGGGTCGTCGGACTTTGCGGGCGTGATCGCGCAGATGCCCGATGACGTGGATGCCATCTATCTGGGTGTGGGCGGCACCGATGCCATCAACTTCCTCAACCAGTATGAACAGGCCGGGGCCGAAACCAACCTGATTGGCGGCACGATCATGGCCGACCAGACGGTGCTGACGTCAAAAGGCCGGGCCAAGGATGCACTGGTGGGCACGCCGACCTCGGGCGCGCTCGCCGATGACAACCCGGCGCCGGAATGGCAGGCCTACGTGAAGGCGTATCAGGATGCGTTCCCGGCGGCCGAACGATTCCCGTCGCCGTCGCTGTTCGGCGTGGGGTATTACGTTGCCACGCTGGCCGCACTTCAGGCGCTCAACGACGTGGGGGGTGATCTGTCCGATGGACAGAAGAAATTCCACGCCGCCCTGTCTGCGCTGAACCTGCAAACCCCGCTTGGAGTCGTGGCGCTGAACGAGAACCGTCAGGCCACCGGCACCGTCTTTGTCAACGAGGTCACGGAAAACGCCGATGGCACGTTGTCCAACAAGATGGTGGCCAAGCAGGAAGGCGTGAACCAGACGCTGGGCATGACGGCCGAGGAGTTCCGCGCCATGGGCCTGCCGTCACGCGATACACCCGATTGCGCCAAGCTGCGCGGCTGACACCGGGCAGCCTGACCTGACGACACGGGAGCCGGGGTGGCCATGTCCATCCCCGGCCCTTCCCCCTTCACACCACCAGCGTTTCTGCGCCGTCCCAATCCGGGGCGGCTGTCATCACAAGGGGCTGCCGATGTCGCTGATCCCTTACCTGACGCGCATCCATTTCGCCGACCGGGTGCTGGAAGACGCCCTGCCCGAAGAGGCCGACAGACTCGGCCTGCGGCACCCGATGTTGTTGACCGATGTGTTCGGGGCGGGGGCAGAC
>JAUXPG010000458.1 GCA_030683915.1 Gemmobacter sp. | reverse complement strand
GGTGAAAAGGGCCACAATGGAAACCGACGAGGACGGGGCTTTCCCATCACACTTTTTGACGCTATAAAGAGAAGTAGTCATTCCAGTCTCCTTGCATGAGGGTCTGTGTCTGGCCAGGACGGGGTGCGAGGTTCCAGCTCTGCCCCGTCCGTCCATGACCACTAAATAACTACATAAAGTCGTAAAGTCAAGAAGTGCGCCATGAAAAAAATGGGTCGCCCACCCGTCGATACTGAAGCTGTAACCGTGCGTCTGCCTCGCGAGCTGATCGCCGCGCTCGATGACGCGCGTCGTGAGGATCCGGAAATGCCGACGCGGCAAGAAGTTATCAGGCGGGTTCTGGTCGCATGGCAGGCTGGTCGCTCGGCCCATGACGACGCTGGCGCATCCTGAGCGCCGCTGCCTCTGGCAGGTGCATGAGAAGGGCCGCTCTTTCGCCTAAGGATTGAAGCGACGCTGACGGATCGTGAAGTTCGCCTTCCTCGACCGTCGCGTGCCAGGCAAGCCTGCTCCTTGGTGTCAGGCCCGTTCGTCGATCGCGCGGGACGCCGAGGCGCATCTGGACCGGCTCTTCGATCTCTTGCAGGTCCAGGATCTACTCAAGCAGGGGGGGAGAGGGGATATCAGTTCAAGCTCCCCAACCGGGTCCCCGGCAGGCCGAGGGCATACACCGGCTGTCGTGCTATATCTTGCGCTCTGCGGCCGTCGGATAGGGGCGGTGAGCCGCCTGTGACCTTGCGGCATTTCTTTTGCAGCATCTTGCGAAAGCTGTAATTCACCAAAACTACCTAGAAAGGTGCCTGTGCGCCCCTCCGTCTTGCCTTCGCAATGCCACATAGGCACACATTGACAAAATCGTCTTTTACCGCCCGCGGTTTTATCCGTACACCGCCTATTCGACAGGTTCCACAAAGCCTCATCCGCTGCTTTTCGCTCATTCGATGGATTGCCCGATAGACCGGCAGGTTGACGGGCGGCGGCTGTTTTCTCGCGAAAAGGCAACAGGAGGGCGCGCGCCAACCCGCCCGGCGTTCTGACTCGTACTTGCTCCTGGACATCGGGTCGCTTCAGGTGCTTGCTCGTTCTCGGGTCTACCCTCCCGGTTTTCCGCCGGAATCATTCGGTTCATAAGTTGTTTGGATGAAAGATGATCTGTGCTAGCGCTTTCCGATGTCCGACGCCTTGCGCATCAGAACCGGGGAATTTGGCCGTGTCGCATTGCTCGACATGGACCGCAGCCTTGTGCGCCACGCCCATCCGCATTGCCACGTGCTTCTTAAGGTGGACGGGGCCGATACGGGCTTTCTGGTTGGTGACAGCGTTGCGAAACTAACTGATGAACAGGCCGTATTGGTCAACGCATGGACGCCGCACGCCTATGTGCATGTTCCCGATGCGCCAAGGACAATGATCCTAGCACTTTATATCGAACCTGCTTGGCTGGGGCGGTTCCGGGATAACTGGGTTGCCGCCCGCTGGGCCGGGTTCTTTGCGCATAACGGAGGGCAGATCACGCCCCAGATCCGTAAACTGGCCATCGGACTGGCATCGTCGATGGTGCATGCGCCCATAGCCATCGCCGAACACGAACGCCTGCTGGGCGATCTGATGATCGCCGTGATCGAGCGGTTCACCGAATGGCGCAGCATCGGGACTTCGCTACGCGAAGCGGCTGAGGTGCAATCGGTCGACTGGCGGGTGCGCAAGGCTATCGACCTGATCCGCGCAAGCCCCGGCGAGATCAACACGATCGAACGTCTTTCGGATGCCGCAGGCATGAGCCGGGCAAATTTCTTTCGGGTGTTCGAAGGCTCGACTGGGGTGCCGCCACGGGTGTTCCTGAATGTGGTGCGTCTTGAGCAGGCGGTTCATATTTCCACCAGTACCGACATGAGTTTTGGCGAATTGTCCGATCGGTTGGGCTTTTCCAGCCAAGGGCATTTCACCCGGTTCTTTCGCGACCATACGGGAGTTGCACCCAGTCAGTTTCGTTCGACCGTGCGGATTGGTGACATTGCCGAGGCCTTCCGGCTGTAACGCCTTGCCCGTGATTTGAGACGTTTCGGTAAATTCAGGGACGCCTTCCCATAGGTTTACCCTGCCCGCAAGGCGCAGTCTGACCTCAAGGCCCAACAGTGGCCATGGGGGGAATGACGTGGAAACAACTGGCAAGGCCATTGCAGCGCTACGGGTCGAGGACCCGGCCTTGCTGACAGGCCGGGCGCGATTTGTCGATGACATGCCCGAACCTACCGGCACGCTGCAAGTCGCCATCCTGCGCAGCCCACATGCCCATGCCGAGATCATGGGGATCGAGACCCGCCGCGCCGCTGCGCTGCCCGGCGTCTTCGCCATTTACGCCGGTAATGCTCTGGCAGAAGTCACCGACCCTCTGCTGGTCGGCGTCAAGGTCGCGGTTGAAAGCCGTATTATGGCAACTGACCGGGTTCGTTATGTTGGCGAACCAGTCGCGGTGGTGCTGGCCGAAAGTCGCTATCTCGCCGAAGATGCGCTGGACCTGATCGAGGTGATCTATCGGCCCATAGCGCCGGTTCTGGATGTAGAGGCGGCACTGGAGTCTGCTGCTCCCGCGCTGCATGATGGACTTGGTCACAACCTCGCCTCGGATCGCAGCTTTACCTATGGCGACCCCGAAGCCGCCATGGCGCGCGCGCCGCACGTTGTTTCAGTCTCTATCCGCTATCCGCGAAATTCCTGCACCCCAATGGAAACCTACGGCGTTCTGGCCAGTCATGACCCGAACGAGGGATATGATATCCTAGCCAATTTCCAGGGGCCGTTTTCGATACACGCTGTGGTGGCGCGCGCCTTGAAAGTCGCCGGCAATCGCTTGCGTTTGCGAACGCCCCCACATTCGGGGGGCAGCTTCGGGGTCAAGCAGGGGGTCTTTCCCTATATGGTGCTGATGGCCGGCTGTGCTCGGTTGTCGGGCCGTCCGGTAAAATGGATCGAAGACCGGCTGGAGCATCTGACAGCCTCGGTCAGCGGCACGGCCCGCACGACCACGATCAGGGCTGCCGTCGAGGCCGACGGTCGGGTGACGGCACTGGACTGGGACCAGATCGAGGATGTCGGGGCCTATGTCCGCGCGCCCGAACCTGCCACGCTTTACCGAATGCATGGCAACATGTGCGGGGCTTATGACATCAGCCATCTGGCGATCCGCAACCGCGTTGTGATGACCAACAAGACGCCCACCGGGCTGAACCGTGGGTTCGGTGGGCCGCAGGTCTATTTTGCGCTGGAAAGGCTGATGGCCCGTATCGCGTACCAGTTGGGCCTTGATCCGGTGGCGGTCATCCGGCGCAACCTGGTGTCGGCTTTCCCCTACCGCACCGCCTCGGGCGCTACGTATGACAGCGGTGATTATCACCGCGCGCTGGACCTGGCACTGGCCGATGGCCGGTATGACGCGCTGCGCGCGCAGCAGGCACAGGCCCGGGCCGAAGGACGGTTATTCGGCATCGGCCTTGCGGCGGCGGTCGAACCTTCGGTTTCGAACATGGGGTATCTCTCCACCGTATTGACCCCAGAGGAACGCGCCAAGGCCGGGCCAAAGAACGGCGCGCAGGCTGCGGCCTCGATCAGCATTGACCCGAGCGGGTCGGTGACGGTGCAGATCGATTCCGTTCCGCAAGGTCAAGGGCACCAGAGTGTCGCGGCGGGATTGGTCGCCGAAATTCTTGGTCTGGACCCGGCACTGGTACGGGTTGTAGCCGAGTTCGACACTGCTAAGGATGCATGGTCGATCGCGGCAGGCAATTATTCCAGCCGGTTCGCGGCGGCATCTCTGAGTGCCGTGCAACTGGCTGCCGAGCGCTTGCGCGAAAGGCTGGCCGCAATTGCCGCGCCTCTGCTGGGGGGCGATGTCGCGGCCCTGAGTTTTGCCGATGGCGTCATCATCGCGCCGGGTCACAGACCCATCCCCTTTACCCGCATCGCCTCCGCCAGCCATTGGGCGCCTGGAACCCTAGCTGACGGCAAAAGTGCCATCCGCGAAACAGTCCTTTGGACGCCCGAACCACTGGCCGCCCCCGATGCGAAGGACCGCATCAATTCTTCGCTGTGCCACGGGTTCATCTTTGACTTCTGCGGGGTCGAGATTGACCCCAAGACCTGCGCCGTGCAGGTCAATCGATATGTCAGCATGCATGATTGTGGCCGCATTCTGCATGCGGGGATGGTCGAAGGGCAGGTCCGTGGCGGCTTTGCCCATGCGATTGGCGCGGCGTTATATGAAGAATTCGCCTATGGCCCCGACGGTGCCTTTCTAGCCGGAACTTTCGCCGATTATCCGGTGCCGACGGCTTACGAGATCCCGCCGCTGCAAATCCTGCATCTGGAAACCCCGTCGCCGGTTACACTGACTGGCGCCAAGGGGGTGGGTGAAGGCAACTGCATGTCCACCCCGGTCTGTATTGCCAATGCGGTGGCCGATGCGCTGCACCCTGTAAACGGCTGGGTCGATCTGACGCTGCCGCTTACCCCGGCGCGGATCGCCGACCTGATGGGCTCAGAGCCTGCTGCCCGGCATCCTCGCGCACCAGAAATCAAAAATGCGGGCGGGTTGACAGGGCGCGGCACTGCACGGGTTGCGGCCAGCCCACAACAGGTCTGGGATATCCTGATGGCCCCCGAACAGTTGGCTTCGATCATTCCCGGCGCGCACGGTGTCACCCGCCCCGCGCCTGACCGGTTCGTCGCCGACGTGACGCTTGGTATAGGCCCAGTCAAGGGACGCTATAAGGTCGAGGTTGCCCTGTCCGATCTTGCTCCTCCGCATTCCGCCGTGCTGAGCGGCAGCGCCACAGGTGCGCTCGGGTCGGGTGAAGGGGCGGGCCATGTCACCCTGACCGCGCTGGACGATGGCGGAACGGAGATCGGCTATGCCTATACCGCGCGGATTGGCGGCAAGGTAGCGGCAGTCGGGGGCCGGTTGTTGGACGGCGCTGCCAGCCTTGTGATCGGGCAATTCTTCAAGGCGCTGGGGCGACGCGCGAGCGGCAAGCCCCCGGGCCTTTTGGCACGGCTGCGCCTCTGGTTGGGGGGTGCGCGATGAAACCCGCAGCCCTTGATTATATCCGCGTCGGGTCGCTGGACGAAACCATTGCGCTATTGCGCGCCGAAGGGTCCGACGCGCGCATCCTTGCGGGCGGGCAG
>JAUXPG010000415.1 GCA_030683915.1 Gemmobacter sp. | reverse complement strand
CCGTGCGCCACGCCCGCGCGGTGCAGGTCCGCCAGCGCCGCCCCGGCCGCCGCGAACGCCGCCGCCAGGTCGGCCGGGCGCGCAGCCCCGGCGGCGGCGGGGTCTGACAGCAGATGCGACAGCGGCGTGCCGGCATCCTCGGTCACCAGATAATCCGGCCCCTCGGCGACCAGACGCGCCACCGGCAAGCCGCGCGCGCCCAGATCCCGCAGGGCCGCGCGTTCGGTTTCCAATGCGCGCAGCGGGTCGCCCTTTTGCAGCCGCCAGCGCAGCGACAGGGTTTCCGCCCGCTTCAGCCACAGCACGCGGTCCCCGGCAGTGACCGCCCGCACCCGCGCCGCCGGGGCCTGCAAGGCACGGCTCAGCGCGGCGGACAGCGGCGCCGGAAGGTCGGGGGCTGGCAGGGGGGCAGGCGCGTAAAGCATGGCGGAAACGGTTGCGGGATGATGGTACTATGCCATATTGACGGCGCCGGGGCCCGCCTGCATCCGCCCCGGCGGCGGCTTTGCGCGCAAATCCGCCTGCGGCGCCTTCCCTCCGGCGGCGCCTTGGGCTAGCACGGACCCCAGCGCCCCAAGCACAAAGGCCGCCCATGTCGTTCTTCGGAAAGCTCAAGGACCGCCTGTTCAAGTCGTCGTCCCGCCTGTCGGAAGGGTTGGACGGCGTCGTCGCCGATGCCCCGGCGCAGGATGCCGCCGCCGCGCCGCGCCCCGGCCTCCTCGACCGCCTGACCGGCGATGCCGAGCCGCGCCGGTTGGTCGATGACGCCATGCTGGAAAACCTTGAGGATGTGCTGATCCGCGCCGACATGGGCGTGGAGACGGCAGCGCGCGTCACGGCGAACATTGCCGAGGGCCGGTTTGGCCGCCGCATCAGCGCATCCGAGCTGCGCGCCGCGCTCTCGGGCGAAATCGCGCGCATCCTTGAACCCGTGGCCCGGCCCTTGCCGCTTTATCCGCAGCGCCCGCAGGTCGTGCTTGTGGTGGGCGTCAATGGATCGGGCAAAACCACGACGATCGGCAAACTGGCCAGCCAGTTCCGTGCCGCGGGCAAGGAGGTGGTGATCGCGGCGGGCGACACGTTCCGCGCGGCGGCCGTGGAGCAGTTGCAGGTCTGGGGCACACGCGCCGGGGTGCCCGTGCTGACGGCTGCGCAGGGGTCGGACCCCGCCAGTCTGGCCCATGACGCGCTGACGCAGGCGCGGGCAAGCGGGGCGGATCTGTTGCTGATCGACACCGCAGGCCGGTTGCAAAACCGCGCCGACCTGATGGAGGAACTGGCCAAGATCGTGCGCGTGCTGCGCAAGATCGACCCCAAGGCGCCGCACAACACCCTGCTGGTGCTGGATGCCACCACCGGGCAGAACGCGCTGAACCAGGTGGAGATTTTCCGTCAGGTGGCCGATGTCACCGGCCTTGTGATGACCAAGCTTGACGGCACCGCGCGCGGCGGCGTGCTGGTCGCGCTGGCCGACCGCTTCGGGCTGCCGATCCACGCCATCGGGGTGGGCGAGCAGATCGATGATCTGGCACCGTTTGACCCGCAGGATTTTGCCCGCGCCCTGGTGGGGGAAGCGACCTGACACCGGCCCTTTTGCTTCGCTCCAGACATCGCGGGGGACGCAGGGGGTTGGCCGCCGGGCCAAGACCCGTGTGGCGGCAAGGGTGCAATACCCCTTCCCCCTTTGCCGCCCAAGTGCGATGACCGATCTGATCGTCTCCTTGCAAGGCACGCCCGAAGGGCGGCAGGTGGCGCTGTGGATGGCGCTGCTGGCAGCCTTTGCGCATGCGGTGTTCGCCGCGCTGCAAAAGGGGCGGTTCGACCCTTGGCTGATGCGCGGCGGAATCGATGCGGCCTATGCCCTCATGGCGCTGCCCTTTGCGCTGTTCGTGGTGCCGTGGCCCAGCGCGCAGATGTGGCCGGTGTTCGCAGGCGCGTTCCTGATCCACGCCAGTTACAAGATGCTGCAGGCGGCCGCGTTCAGCCGGGGGGCCTATACCGTGGTCTACCCGGTGGTGCGCGGCATGGGGCCGCTGTTTACCGTGCTGGGTGCGGGGCTGATCTTTGGCGAACGCTTCACCACCGGGCAATGGCTGGGGTTGGTGGTGTTGCTGGCGGGGATTTTCGGGCTGGCGGGATGGAACCTGCGCCACACCACGGCGCGGCGCGACACGATGGGCCCGGCGCTCGGGCTGGCGGTGCTGACCGGCGGATGCGTGGCGGCCTATACCACCTATGATGCCTGGGCCATCCGGTTGCCGCCGGACCCGTTCACCTTTCTGGCGTGGTTCTTTGTCATCGACGGCATCCTGATGCCGGTTCTGGCGCGGCGCCGCTTGCTGGCGCTGCCGCGCGCCGATGTGGCACCTTTCGTGAAAAAGGCTGTGCTGGGCGCGTTGATCGCCTATATCAGCTTCGGTTCGATGATGATCGCCACCCGCATCGGCAACGTCGGTGAAGCGGCGGTGCTGCGCGAAACCTCCACCGTGTTTGCCGCGCTGGTCGGCTGGATGGTGCTGGGCGAGCGCAGCGGGGTGGCCCAAGTGGCCCTGATGGCGCTGATCGCCGCCGGGGCCGTAATCGTGAAACTGGCAGGCTGAGGGCATATGGCACAAGAACGCAGCGTCAACCCGTGGGTGAAGATGGGCCTTGAACTTGGCCCCGTCGTTGCCTTTTTCGTCGGTTACAGCCGTTGGAAGGATGACGTGTTCACCGTTGGCGGCACCGCGTATGACGGGTTCGTGCTGGTCACGGGCGCGTTCATCCCGCTGATGCTGGTGTCCACGCTGATCCTGTGGCGGCTGTCGGGGCATCTGAGCCGGATGCAGATTCTGACGCTGATCCTTGTCGTGGTGTTCGGCGGGCTGACCGTCTGGCTGAATGACCCGACGTTCTTCAAGATGAAGCCGACCATCATCTATGCGCTGTTCGCCGGAATCCTCGGGGTCGGGCTGTTGCGCGGGCAATCCTACATGGCTGCGCTGATGGGCGAGGTGATGCCGATGCAGCACGAGGGCTGGATGATTCTGACGCGTCGGATGACGTGGTTCTTTGCCGGGCTGGGCGTCGCGAACGAGGTGATCTGGCGCACCATGACCACCGATGCCTGGGTCAATTTCAAGACCTTTGGCCTGCCGCTCGCGCTGTTCGCGTTCTTCATGCTGCAAGGCGGGCTGATCAAGCGGTTCGGTCTGGAAAGCCCTGACAAGTGACACTGGCGCTGGCCGCACTGGCCGGGGCGGCGGCGCTTTGGTTCTGGGCGGCCCATGCCGGGCGGGGGCCAACCGGCACAGCCAGCGTGGTCAAGACTGCCAGCACCGGGGCGCTGGCGCTGGCCGGGTGGGCTGCGGGCGCGCCGGGCTGGATCGTGGCGGGGCTGGTCTTGGGGGCTGCGGGGGATTTCGCGCTGTCGCGCCCCGGCACGCGGTGGTTTCTGGCCGGGATGGCGGCCTTTGCCGCGGGGCATCTGGCCTATGTCGCCGCCTTTTTGGCGCTGGGCGCGGAGATGCCCGGCCCGGTCGGCTGGGGCCTGCTGCTGGTGGTGGCGGGGTTGGTCCTGTCCACCGAGGTCTGGTTGGCGCCCCATACGGCGGCGTTGCGCGGGCCGGTGCGCGGCTATGCGCTGGTGATCGGGGCCATGGCCGCGGCGGTCCTTCTGGTGCCGCCCGGTCCGGGCCATGACCTGATGCGGGCAGGTGCCGCACTGTTCCTTGCGTCGGATGTCGTGCTGGCGCTGCGCCTGTTCCGGCTGCGCGATGGCCGGGCGCAACTGCTGGCCAGCCGCGCGCTGTGGCCGATGTATTGGGGCGGGCAGGCGTTGATCCTCTGGGGGGCGGTGGTGGCCGGTTGACGCCGGGGCACCCTGATTCTGCCGCCGCCCGGATCACATCTTGCCCAAACGGCAGGCATATGCCCGCAATCCGCGCATGGTTCGTGCAGTTTTTCGTGCAGATGCCCGTATTCGCGCAAGACCCGTTGCTGCGATGCGGCATCCACCCTTTTCTGGGCTGGCGGCAGGCAAGGACCTGCCGGCAGACAAGATGTGCGGTGGCGGCCAGGAAGTGGACGTCCGCCACCACCGCACGGGGTGCAACCAAAGTTGCCGTCCGAAGATAGGGCCCAGCACCCGCAAAGGGAAGGCCCTGTCGGCGCAGACGGCCCCGAAGGGGGATGATATGAAGGCAATCAAGGGGTTCTGGCTGGCGGGCGCGATGGCGCTGTCGGCTGGCATGGCGCAGGCGCAGGATACGATCAAGATCGGCGTGCTGCATTCGCTGTCGGGCACGATGGCCATTTCGGAAACCACGCTGAAAGACACCATGCTGATGCTGATCGCCGAGCAGAACGCCAAGGGCGGCGTGCTGGGCAAGCAGCTTGAGGCCGTGGTCGTGGACCCGGCGTCGGACTGGCCGCTGTTCGCGGAAAAGGCGCGCGAACTGCTGACGGTGTCCAAGGTGGACGTGATGTTCGGCTGCTGGACCAGCGTGAGCCGCAAATCGGTGCTGCCGGTGATCGAGGAACTGAACGGCCTGCTGTTCTATCCGGTGCAATACGAAGGCGAGGAATCGTCGAAGAACGTGTTCTACACCGGCGCCGCACCGAACCAGCAGGCGATTCCGGCGACGGATTATTTCCTCGAGGAACTCGGCGTGCAGAAATTTGCGCTGCTGGGCACCGACTATGTGTATCCGCGCACGACGAACAACATTCTTGAAGCCTATCTGGTCGCAAAGGGCATTCCGAAGTCGGACATCTTTGTGAACTACACGCCGTTTGGCCATTCCGACTGGTCGAAGATCGTGGCCGACGTCAAGGCGCTGGGCGCGGATGGCAAGAAGGTGGGCGTGATTTCCACCATCAACGGCGACGCCAACATCGGGTTCTACAAGGAACTGGCAGCGGCGGGCATTTCGGCCGATGACATTCCGGTCGTCGCCTTCTCGGTCGGCGAAGAGGAGCTGTCGGGGCTGGATACCACCAACCTTGTCGGCCATCTGGCAGCGTGGAACTACTTCCAGTCGGCCGAAAGCCCGGTGAATGCCGAATTCATCGCCAAGTGGAAAGCGTTTGCCGGTGAAAACCGCGTGACCAACGACCCGATGGAGGCCCATGTGATCGGGTTCAACATGTGGGTGCAGGCGGTTGAAAAGGCGGGCACCACGGATGTGGATGCGGTCCGCACGGCGATGTATGGCCTTGAGGTGCCGAACCTGACCGGCGGTATCGCCAAGATGTTGCCGAACCATCACCTGACCAAGCCGGTGCTGATCGGCGAAATCCGCGCCGATGGCCAGTTCGACATCATCTCGGCCACCGAGCCGGTGCCGGGCGACGCGTGGACCGATTATCTGCCGGAATCGAAGGTGCTGGAGTCGGACTGGGCCTCGCTGGGCTGCGGGATGTACAACACCGAGACGAAAACCTGCGTGCAGATCAAGTCGAACTACTGAGACACAGGCGGAAGGGGGCATGCCCCCTTCCACCCCCCGCTGCCCCCCCCTGACAAGACCGGAATCCCATGCGCGCCCTCGTT
>JAUXPG010000496.1 GCA_030683915.1 Gemmobacter sp. | reverse complement strand
CTTGCGGATGTGCGCGCAGGCGGCGGAAAAACGCTGCAGAACAACTGGTATGGCGCAGATGCGCGGGAAGATGCGGCTCATGCCCGGCAACTAGAAGGGCAGCCCGGCGTCACGCTGGAACCGATTCCCGACTTTGCGGCGCATACCACCTACGAGAAAATCCTTGAAAGCGGGGCCTTCGAGGACTTCGTGGCAGGCTGACGTCTGCCTGCGTCCGGCCCATCCCCGCCTTGGGCGGGCCGGAGGCCGGTCAGATCGCCTTCAGGTCAGCGATCAGCGCGTTGATGTCGCCGCGGCGGCGGTCGAGCATGCTGCCGATTTCGGTGCGTTCCGCGGCCAGCATGTTCACACCCTCGATGATGATGTTGAAGAACAACTCCTTGCCCGACCGGTCGGACACATGCCAGCGCATTTCAAACGGCGCCTTGCCGCGCAGCTTGGCCATCGTGGTGACTTCGAAATAGCTTTTCAGCGTTTGCGCGCCGGTCACTTCGATCTGGCCACCGATGAATTCGCGGAACCTGCGCCCGTACTTGCGCGAGATATAGACGCGGAACGCCTCGGTGAAGGCGGTCATCTGCGCCGGGCTGGCCGAACGCGCCGCCGGTCCCAGCGCCGAGCGGGCGATGGTGGGCACATCGGCATAGCGCGCAAAGATGCCTTCGAAATCCTTCAGCATCGCGGCTTCGGATTTGCCGGAGTTGATGGTGGAATTGACCTCGCCGATGGCGCGGTCGATCAGCGTGCGGGCCTGATCGACGGTGAAGGCCAGCGCGGGCACGCCGGACAACAGCAATCCGGCATAGATGGCGCCCCCCGCCAACAAGGCACGGCGGCGCGGATCAGTTGCCGTCAGTGTCCGCATACGGGTCGATGAACGCTTCATCGGCAACCTCCTGTCCCAGTTCGAACCGGCGACTCTGTAGGTAGAGCAACCGGAATTGTGCGTAACTATCCGCACTCTCGTGAAGAATCGAGTCCACGGTGTCGCCGAAACGCGCCCTATCACTCAGCTTTGAACCGAACTTGATGCCGCGCGCCCAGGTGCTTTCGGGCTTTTTCAGCACGGTGCCCAGCGGATCGATCACGATGTCGACGACCTGCCCCAGCGCATCGCGTTCCGTTGTCGGCCCCACCACCGGAAGCACCAGGTATGCCCCTTCGCCCGCGCCCCATGTGTGAAGCGTGGCGCCGAAGTCGGTGTCACGTTCGGTCAGCCCCATCGCAGACGCAGGGTCAAGCAAACCGCCCAGACCAATCGTCGTGTTGATCGCAAGGCGCCACGTGTTGTGGACGGCATCTTCGAACCGGCCTTGCAACGTCTTGTTCAGAATGGCTGCCGGCATCGACAGGTTGCCCGCCACGTTGTTCAGCCCGACGCCGAACGGGCTGTTGAACAGGGGGCTTGCACCACGCGCCACCGGACCGATCAACGCCTTGTCGATGGACTGGTTCAGCGCATGAACCCGGCGGTTCGCGGCTTCGTGCACATCGCTTTGCGGCAGGGGCAACGGCGCGGGCGCCGCGCAGGCCGTCAAAACGGCAAGCCCCAGCACAGGCGCGGAAAATCGGGCAAGGGCTGGTGTGCGGCAAAATAACAATGGAAAACCCGCGTTCTGCTGTTTAGGTTGATTGACGCGAGGCTGGCGGTGCCGACCTCCCCCCGTGAGGAGGCTTAGCAGGACTTGCGGCATTGGCAACGCAAGGCTCAGGATTTTTTTTCGATTCGGGCCGTTTTCCGCCCACCGGAAACCTGCCACAATGCATTGAGGCCGTAGAAAGAGCACACGCATGAGCACCCATGAAACTGCACGCGGCAGCGCCGAACTGCGCGCCGCGCGTGCCGAAAACCGCCGCCTGTTCTGGGCGGTGTTCTTGTTCAGTGCGCTGGTCAACATCCTGATGCTGACCGGCCCCATTTACATGTTGCAGGTGTATGACCGTGTGCTTGGGTCGCATTCCGAACCCACGCTTGTGGCGCTGACGGCGCTGATCTGTTTTCTGTTTCTCGCCATGGGCTTGCTGGATCATGCCCGCTCGCGCATCGCCGCGCGGATCGGCGCGCGGTTCATGGACCGGCTGGACCGCCGGGTGTTCTCGGCCTCGATCCGCATGTCGGCGGTGGCGCCGCAGGAGCAATCGGCCCAGGCCGCGCAGCGCGATCTGGAATCGATTCAGCGGCTGCTGGTGTCGCCGGTCTTGATGGCGATTTTCGACATGCCGTGGACGCCGGTGTTCCTGTTCGCGATCTTCCTGTTCCATCCGTTGCTGGGATGGTTGGCCATCGTGGGCGGCGCCATCCTGATCGGGGTGACGATCTGGAACCAGAATGCGACCAAACGGCCCACCGCCGACGCCAATGGCGCCACGGCGACGGCCGAGCGGATGTCGGAACAGATCAAGAGCGAATCCGAACTGATCCAGAGCCTTGGCATGCGGTCGGCCGCCTTTGCGCGCTGGTCCAAGGCGCGTGAGGCGCAGACCGGCGCGGTGATGGCGGCCTCGGACCTTGGCGGCGCGTTTGGCGCCGGGACCAAGACCTTCCGCCTGTTCCTGCAATCGGCCATGCTGGGCCTTGGCGCGTGGCTGGTGCTCAAGGGCCAGCTGACGCCGGGCGCGATGATCGCGGGGTCCATCCTGCTGGGTCGGGCGCTGGCGCCGATTGAAATGGCGGTGGGCCAGTGGTCGGCGGTGCAGCGCGCTCAGGAAGGCTGGAGCCGTCTGGCAAGCCTGCTCAGCCGCGTGCCGGTGGAGCCCGATGTCACCCCCCTGCCCCGCCCGCGCGCAATTCTCGAGGCGCAGAACCTGTCGGTGGTGCCGCCGGGTGAACAGCAGGCGGTGCTGAAAGGCGTGTCATTCCGGCTGGATCAAGGGCAGGCGCTGGGCGTGATCGGGCCCTCGGGCGCGGGCAAGTCCACGCTGGCGCGGGCCGTCTGCGGTGTCTGGCGCCCGGCAGCGGGCAAGATCCGGCTGGACAGCGCCGCGCTCGACCAGTTCGACCCTGACACGCTGGGCGGCTACATCGGCTATCTGCCGCAGCGGGTGACGCTGTTTGACGGCACCATCGCTGAAAACATCGCCCGCCTGTCGCCCAACCCCGACCCCGCCGCCATCGTGAAGGCGGCGCAGAAGGCGGCAGCGCATGAGATGATCCTGATGTTCCCGCAGGGGTATGACACCAAGGTGTCAGCCATTGGCGGGCGGCTTTCGGGCGGGCAGTTGCAGCGCATCGGTCTGGCGCGGGCCATGTATGGCGACCCGGTGATCCTTGTGCTGGACGAACCGAACTCCAACCTAGACAACGAAGGGTCGATGGCGCTGAACACCGCCATCCGGACCATGAAAACCGAAGGCAAGTCGGTGATCATCATGGCGCACCGGCCTGCCGCGATTCAGGAATGCGATGTGCTGCTGGTGCTGGAAAACGGCGTTCGCACGGCCTTTGGCCCGCGCGATACCGTCTTGCGCGAGATGGTGAAGAACCATACCGACATCATCCGCAGCGCAGGACCGGGAGGCGTGTCGTGAGCAACGAACAGAAGTGGTCGGTCAGACGACCCATGATCTTGGGCGTGGTCACAAGCCTTGTGCTGGTGACGGGGACCGTGGGCTGGGGCATGATGACGAGCATCACCGGTGCCATCGTCACCTCGGGTTCGCTCGAGGTGGACCAGCACCGGCAGGTCGTGCAGCACGCCGATGGCGGCACCGTGCAGGATATTCTGGTCACCGAAGGCACGACCGTGAAATCTGGCGATGTGCTGATGACGCTGGACGGAACGCTGCTGAAATCGGAACTGACCATCGTCGAGACGCAGTTCTACGAAATCCTTGCGCGTCGCGGGCGGCTTGAGGCCGAGCGGGACGACAAGCGCACGATCGAGTTTCCGGCGGAACTGATCGAGGCAGCGGCGCGTGACCCCGAAGTGGCCGCCCTGATGGAAGGCCAGCAACGCCTGTTCGAAGCGCGGGCGGAAACCCTGACCAAGCAGATGGAACAATTGGGCAAGCGGTCGGCGCAAACCCAAAGCCTGATCGAAGGCATCGACGCGCAGCGCGCGGCGCTGACCACCCAAGTCGGCCTGATTGCCGAGGAACTGGCCAGCCAGCAGGAATTGCTGCAAAAGGGTCTGGCGCAGGTCAGCCGCGTTCTGGCGCTTCAGCGCGAGGAGGCAAGGCTGGCCGGTCAGGTCGGCGAACTGACGGCCAGCCGCGCGCAGGCCGAAGGCCGGATCACAGAGACCGAGATCGAAATCCTGCGCATGTCGGCCGCCCGCCGCGAAGAGGCAAGCACCCAGCTGCGCGACATCGGCTACCGCGAACTGGAACTGGCCGAACGCCGCCGCGCGCTGATCGAACGCATCAGCCGTCTGGAAATGCGCGCGCCGGTGTCGGGCATCGTGCTGAACCTGCGGGTGACCACACCGCGCGCCGTCATCCGCCCGGCAGATGCGGTGATGTTCATCATCCCGCAGGACCGGCCGCTGGTGATCGCAACCCGTGTGCCCACCGTCCACATCGATCAGGTGCGGATCGGGCAAGAGGCCAAGGTGGTGTTCTCGGCCTTTTCCATGCGGACGACGCCCGAGGTTTATGGTGTGGTGACCAAGGTTTCCGCCGACGTCCTGACCGACGAGGCGACACAGATGCCGTATTACCGTGCCGAAATCGAACTGAAACCCGGCGAGCTCGCGAAACTGGGCGAGGTGATCCTTGTGCCCGGCATGCCGGTCGAGGCGTTCATCCGCACCGACGAACGCACGCCGGTCCAGTTTCTGACCAAGCCGTTCACCGACTACTTCAACCGCGCCTTCCGCGAAAGCTGATCCCTGCAGGAGCCCCCCCGATGACCGGAACTATCGACGCACGGCTGGCCGAACTTGGCCTGACCTTGCCTGCGGCCCCCGCCCCGGCGGCGAACTATGTGCCTTTCGTGATTTCGGGCAACACGCTTTATATCTCGGGCCAGATCAGCCAGACCGAGGCGGGCCTGATCAAGGGCCGGCTGGGCGACGACATGGACATCGAGGCAGGCGCGGCAGCAGCGCGGCGCTGTGCGCTCAGCCTGATGGCGCAGGCGCGGGCGGCCTGCGGCGGCGATCTGGATCGCGTGGCGCGGGTGGTGAAGCTGGTGGGCTTTGTCAATTCAACCCCCGACTTCACCGACCAGCCCAAGGTGATCAACGGCGCGTCCGATTTGCTGGTCGCGGTGTTCGGCGATGCCGGGCGGCATGCGCGATCCGCCATTTCGGCGGCGTCGCTGCCCCTGGGTGTGGCGGTGGAAATCGAAGCCATCTTCGAGCTGCGCTGATCCATGCCCGCCCCCCGGTTGCCCGAACGCCTGCGCCGCCTGCCGGTCGCGCACCGGGCCTTGCATGACCGCGCGCAGCGTCGCCCGGAAAACAGCCGCGCCGCGATCCGTGCGGCGATGGCTGCGGGCTATGCCATCGAGATCGACCTGCAACTGTCGGCCGACGGCCACGCCATGGTGTTCCATGACGACGATCTGGACAGGCTGACCGCCGCCACCGGCCCGGTGCGCGCCCGCAGCGCCGCCGCTTTGGGCGCCATCGGGCTGAAAGATGCCGACGAAGGCATCCCCAGCCTGGCCGAAATTCTGGCGCTGGTGAACGGCGCTGTGCCCTTGCTGGTGGAGATCAAGGATCAGGACGGCGCCATCGGGCCGGGGGTAGGCGTGCTCGAGGCCGCGGCGGCGCGGTTGCTGGCGGGTTATGCGGGCGATGTTGCGGTTATGTCGTTCAACCCCCATTCCGTGGCGGAGATGGCGCGTCTGTTGCCCCGCGTGCCACGCGGGTTGACCACCTGCGCGTGGGACGAAGACGAATGGGCGCCGCTGCCACCCGCCGACTGCGCGCGCCTGCGTGACATCCCGGACTATAACCGGGTGGGCGCCAGTTTCGTGTCGCA
>JAUXPG010000495.1 GCA_030683915.1 Gemmobacter sp. | reverse complement strand
GGGCGCATCGGCAGGCGGGGGCACGGTCATCGCCATCGGGCAACTGGCGAACCCCGCACAGGTCACCAGCACCGCATCGGCCAACCCTTCGGCAAGCAGCGCCTGCACCAGCGGCGGCATGGTGCGCCCCGCCGCAGCGCGCGGCGCATGCAACCACACCAACCGCCCCGGCGGCCTCTGCGGCCAGACGGGCGCCCCCACGGAGTCCGCGTCTTCGCCGTTCAGCAGACGGTAAAGCCGCAGACCAAGCGGCAACATGGCGTGCCGCCTTTCAGGACCCGAATTCAGAAGCGCCCGAGGCGGGCTGCGCCTCGTCATGCAGGCGGTGGAGATGTGCGATGAAATAACGCATGTGGGCATTGTCCACCGTGCGCTGCGCTTCGGCCTTCCATGCCTTGAAGGCACTGGCATAGTCAGGGAACATGCCGACGATATGAATGTCGTCGACATTGCGGAACTCGGTGCTGGAGGGCGAGACAAGTTCGCCCCCGAACACGAGGTGCAGACGCTGCGTTGCCATGGTTCGCCCCCTTGATGCTGCGCGTGCACACCCTAGACGATGCGCCTGCGGGGTCAAGCGCCAGCGGGCTTGACCCCGCGCGCAGGCTGCCGCAGCCTGCGCCGAACCGGAGTCCGCCATGCCCCCCGCCCTTGCCCGCGCGCCCTGCGACTGGTCCGCCATCCTGCGGCTGATCCAGACCGAATTCGCCTATATGGATGGGGTGATCGACCCGCCGTCATCCATGCACAGGCTGGGGGTGGAGGATATTGCCCGGCAGGCGTCGGAGGGCGAGGTCTGGGTCATCGGCGCGCCGCCCGTTGCCTGCGCGTTCTTCACGGTCAAGGACGACGCGCTTTATGTCGGAAAACTGGCTGTCGATGCCGCGCACCGTGGCCAAGGCCACGCCCGCGCGCTGCTGGACATGGCTGACCGGCGGGCAGCGGCGCAGGGCCTGCGCTGGCTGGAACTTCAGACGCGGATCGAACTGGGCGCAAACCACGCGGCCTTCCGGCGCCTTGGCTTTCACGAAACCGGACGCACCGCGCATCCCGGCTATGCCCGGCCCACCAGCGTGACCATGCGCCGCGCGGTTGCGCTGTAGGGCGCTACCACCAGCCAAGCGTCGTGCGGGTGGCGCGATCGGAATCATAGGCGGCACCGTCGATTTCGCCCCGAGTGGCCTGCTCCAGAATCGTGCCAAAGCTGGGCAACCCTTCGGACACATCGCCGCAGGTCCAAAGTTCGGACCGTTGCAGCGCGCGGGCGCACTGGCCATAAACCTCGGCCACGCGCACCACGATTACGGTGCGCGGGTGCTTGCCCTCGCGTTCGAACCGCGCCCGCAGGTCGGCATCCGCCGTGATCCGTGCCGTGCCATTCACCCGCACCGACAGGGTGGACCCCGGCACCATGAAAAACAGGCTGATCCGCCCGTCGCGCAGGATGTTGCGCAGGGTATCGATGCGGTCATTGCCCTGCCAGTCCGGCATAAGCAGCGTTTCGGCGTCCGCCACCGTCACCACCGGGTCGCGGTCGCCCCGCGGGCTGCCGTCGGTGCCTTCCGGCCCGACGGTGGACAGCACGCAAAACCGCGACCGTTCGATGAAGGCCGCATAGGCCGGTGTCAGCCGTGCGGTGACCTTGCGCAACGCCGGCGGCTTGGGCGTGCCATAATGGCCGTGCAGCGTGTCGAGATCGGTAATCCAGTCCATCAGACCCTCTTGAACCCTGCCTCGTCCAACAATTCTTCGGACCGGGCTTCCACAACCTGTTCCAGCTCGGCCATGAATTCGGCCACCGGCTTGCCTGCCGGGATGCGCGGCAGGAAATCCACCACCGCCAGCCCCGGCATCCGCAACATGCTGCGTTTGGGCCAGAACACCCCTACGTTGGTCGCCACCGGCACGCAGTCCTGACCCAGATCGGCATAGATCGCGCCAGTGCCAATCTTGTAGGGCCGCTTTTCGCCGGGGGGCACGCGGGTGCCTTGGGCATAGATGATCAACTGGCCCCCGGCATCGTGCCGCGCCTTGGCCTCGGCCAGCATCAGCCGGATCGCAGCGCCCCGGCGGCCCCGGTCCACCGCGATGCAGCCGATGCGCTTGGCGTATTGGCCCAGAATGGGGGTCCAGGTCAGTTCCTTCTTCATGATGAACCGCCCGCGCGGCAGGGCGGAAAAGATCAGCAGGATGTCAAAGAACGACTGGTGCTTGGCCGCAATCAGCACGGCATCCTCGGGCGGGGTGCCGCGCACCTCGGACCGCAGGCCGACCAGCAGGCGCGCCGACCAGATGACCCAGAAACAATAGCTGTGGCACGCGGCATAGGCCCCCCGCGCGCTGAACAGCGCCCATGGCAGGAACAGCAGGCCGATCACCGCCATCGCAAGGTACATCTGCACGATGAACACGAACGACAGAACATATTGCAGACCAAGGCGCAGGGGTCCCATCACTTCAGTTCCTTCAATTTCGACAGCGCCGCAGCGCGTGTGGCGGCCCATGCGACCAGCGCGGCCAGAACCGGAAGCGACAGGGGCAGCAACCAGCCCTGCCCCTGAAAGCCTAGCCCGGTCAGGAATCCGCCCGCCGTATCGGCCGACGGCAACAGCAGGATGCCCAGCATCCCCGCCACGGTGCCCACCGCCGACCCTGCGGCGGCCCGCAGCGTGAAGCGGCGCACGAAGGCCCCTGCAATGAAACTGTCCTGCGCGCCCACCAGCCGCAGCACCCGGATGACCTGAGCATTCGCGGCCAGCGCCGCCCGCGCGGCCAGCGTGATCATCGCCGCCATTGCCCCGCCAATCAACAACAGCGACAGCCACCCCAGCAGGCGCAGCCGCTCGGCCGCCACCGCCAGCGGGCGGCGCCAGCGGGTGTGGTCGTCCAGCACGGCGCCGGGGGCCTCGGCCTGAAGGCGCAGGCGCAGGCCCTGCGCGTCATAGCCGCCCCCCACCTCGGTGAATTCGATGAGCTGCGGCAAGGACAGGCTGTCCACAGGCAGATCAGGGCCGAACCACGGTTCCAGCAGCGCGCGTTGTTCGGCGGCGCTCAGGGCGCGCGGCCCCGCCACGCCTGGCGTGGTGGCCAACAGGTCCAGCACCGCACGCGTCTGCGCCGCCATCTGGTCGGGCGGCGCGGAAATGCGGATCGTGGCGGTCATGGTCAGCGCGTCGGCCCAGCGGTCGGCCAGCCGCCCCGCCGCCAACGACAGCGCCAGCGCAAAGACCGCCAGAAACGCCATCGCCCCGGCGGTAAACCCGGTCAACCACGCGGTATGCCCCGTCGGCGGCACCACACGGTCGGCCCCCCGATCAGCCAGCAGGCCCAGCGACTGCAAAAACGCCTTCACAGATCCGCCCCCGCCAGTTGCACCCGGCGGTTGGCGATGCGCAGCACCCGCGCCGAAACCTGCCCCTTGGCGGCACGGATCAGGTTCATGTCATGGGTCGCCACCACGATGGTCTTGCCCATCCGGTTCAACTCGGCAAACAGCGTGAGCAACCGCAACGACATGTCCCAGTCGAGGTTGCCGGTGGGTTCGTCCGCCACGATCACCTCGGGCGACATGATGACGGCCCGCGCCACCGCCGCGCGTTGGCGTTCCCCCCCCGACAGCGACGGCGGCAAGGCATCGGCCAGCGGGCGCAGGCCCACCCAGCCCAGCAAGTCCTGCAAATCGGCCACGTCGGGTTCGCGCCCCGTCACCGTAGCCGGAAGCGACACGTTCGCGGCCACCGGCAGATGATCCAGAAACTGGCAGTCCTGATGCACCACGCCCACCCGGCGGCGCACCAGCGCCACGCCATCGCGGCTTAGCCCGCGCACCTCCTGATCAAACAGCGTCAGCCGCCCCGACGTGGGCAGCAGGTCGGCATAGCACAGTTTCAGGAACGTGGTCTTGCCCGACCCGGATGGCCCGGTCAGGAAATGGAACGATCCCGGCGCCAGCACAAGCGAGATGTCGGACAAAAGCTCGCCCCCGCCATAGCTGTACCCCACCTTGTCGAACGATATCACGCGGGCTCCTTTGCCGAATCGGGCGCCCGCAGAATGGCCCGCCGCGCGCAACGTTGCAAGGAACGCTGCACGCCCTGTCGTCGGCGCTGGAACAGGAGGCATTCCCTTGGTAAGGTTTGGCGGTTGGCACCCCGGGGGGCGGGGCTGCTTGTGCGGGGAACCGGCGATGCGATTGATCTGCCCGAATTGCGACGCCCAGTACGAGGTTGACGCCAGC
>JAUXPG010000493.1 GCA_030683915.1 Gemmobacter sp. | reverse complement strand
GTCCAGCTTTGACATGCTGATGATGGTCGGCTTCGGGGTGATGGGCTATCTGTTCCGCAAGCTCGACATCCCGACCGTGCCGGTGATCCTTGGCATCCTGCTGGGCAACGCGATGGAGGACAACCTGCGCCGCGCCATGGTGATTTCGGATGGGGACTGGACATTCCTGTTTTCGTCGCCGATTGCCGTGGGCCTGTGGATCTTTGCGGTCGTCGGGTTCCTTGCCCCGATGTTCCTGCGCCGGTTCCTGAAAAAGCCGCCGCTGCCCGTTGCCGACCCGATTGCCGAAAGGGACTGACACATGCCGACCCGCGTTCTGGTGCCTTCGGGCGTGCTTGGTCTGGGATTTGACCGTGTGGCACTGGCCCGCGGGGTGGCGATGCGGCCCGACATCATTGCGATTGATGGTGGGTCCACGGACAGTGGGCCCTTCAGCCTTGGGGCGGGGGTATCAAAGTATTCCCGTGCGGCAACGCGCGAGGAATGGCGCGCGCTGTTGATCGCGCGGGCCGAGGCCGGTGTGCCGCTGGTGATCGGGACCGCGGGCACCTGTGGCACCGATTCCACGGTGGACTGGATGTATGACATCACCGTCGAACTCGCGGCCGAACTGGGCCAGCGGCTGACGGTGACACGGCTTTACTCCGCGCAACCGGCCGAGCGGGTGGTGGCGGCGCTGGCCGCAGGGCAGGTTCACCCGCTGCCCCCTGCGCCTGCGATCTCCGCTGACAGCCTGCGCCGGCTGACCAACATCGTGGCCCTGGCGGGCGCCGAGCAGATCCAGGCGGCGCTGGTCACCGGCGCTGACATCGTCATCGCCGGGCGCACGACCGACACGGCGACCATCGCGGCGCTGCCGCTGGCGCGCGGTGACCACCCCGGCGGGGCGTGGCATGGCGCCAAGATCGCGGAATGTGGCGCCTTGTGTTCCACCAATCCGACATCGGGCGTGATCGTGGTGGATTTTGATGCCAGCGGATTTACCGTCGAAGCGATGGCGGAATCGGCGCTGTGTACGCCGCATTCGGTGTCGGCGCATATGCTATATGAAAACTCCGACCCGTTTCAGCTTTATGAACCCGGCGGTTATCTGGACGTGCGGGGCGCGCGGTATCATGCGCTTGATGCCCGGCGCGTGCGGGTCGAAGGATCGGTCTGGGTGCCGGGGCGCTATACCGTCAAGTTGGAGGGGGCTGCGGTCACCGGCTTTCAGACCACGATCCTCGCAGTCTTGCGCAACGCGCATTACGTTGCAAATGCAAGGGCTTGGGTGGAGAAGCTGACAGGTTTCCTGAAGTCCGAGATCGCCCGTCGCATGGGGCTGGACGCAAGCGCCTATACGCTGGAGTTCCGCCTGATCGGGGTGGATTCGGCCCTTGGGCGGCAGGAAAATCGGGTGGGCCACCCGGTTGAGGTGGGCGTGCTGGGCATCGTCACCGCTGCCGATCAGGCGACGGCTGCGGAAATCGGCAAGCTGATCAACCCCTTCGTGCTGCATTATCCGCTGACCGAGGACGAGGAACTGCCGACCTTCGCCTTTCCCTATTCGCCAGCCACCACCGACCGCGGCGCGCTTTATGAATTCGCGCTGAACCACGTGATGGAACTGGAGGACCCGATGTCGGCGTTCCGCATCGTGACGACGGAGGTGGGGGCATGACACCGCTGGGCGATCAGGTGGTCAAGGTGCGGTCCAAGAATGCCGGGCCGTTCTGGGTGACCATTGACATTTTCTGTGGCGATGCCGCGACCTTTGGCCGGCTTGTGCCGCGGCTGGATACGGGCCGGGTGGCCGAACTCTACCGCACCCCGGTCGAGACGCTGAAAAGGTTCGATATTCCCGAACTTTGCGTCATCAAGTTCAGTCTGCCGCGCCCCGTGGTGCAAGGCAGCCGCGAGGACCGCGACATGCATGGCGCCCAATGGGCCGCTCTGCTGGAAGAATTGCCGGTCTGAGCCGGGCTGCGACGCTCGGGCCGCCGATTGCGACATGGCGCGCAAACGGGCCTTGACTTGCGGGCCGGGTGTTCTAAGCAGGATGCACTTCGGTTCCGGGACGGGGGCAACCCCGGTCGGATGAAAAGGGAATGCGGTTCAAATCCGCAGCTGCCCCCGCAACTGTCCGCGGCGAGCGACGGCCACAAATGCCACTGGTGCGGGTTGCACCGGGAAGGCTGGCCCGAGCGTTGACCCGCAAGCCAGGAGACCTGCCGAGGTGATCACCTGTCCGCCGTGCGAGGGGCACGGAGGGCGGCGGTCTGTCCGCCCATGGTGACGCAAGCACCGTCGGCGGGGGGCGATGGCCTTACCCGTGACACGTCGTCAATTGCCACCGGGCGCTGCCCGTGTGGACGGATAAGGAAAAAGGCCCATGCGGCTTTCTGGAATTTCGCTTTTTGCACTGGCACTTGCCGCACTTCCTTCGCAGGCCGAGGTGATCGACCTTGAAGATATCGTGGTGTCGGCCAGCCTGACCGGCGTTGCCGCCGGGCGCACCGGGGCCACCGTTTCGGTGGTCGAGGACCGCGCCTTGCGAGAGGCGGGCGAGACCCGGTTGATCGATTTTTTGGCGCGGGTTGCCGGGCTGACGACACGGACCCAAGGTCCGATGGGCACGCAATCGGGGTTCTCGATCCGCGGCGCGTCGCAGAATTACGTCAAGGTTACAGTGGACGGGATTGATGTGTCCGACCCGTCGGGCACGCAGGTTTCGGCCGATCTTGGCGCGCTGACTGTCGGCGGCGCCGGGCGCGTGGAAATTGTCAAAGGGTCGCAATCGGCCATCCACGGGGCGAATGCGATTGGCGGGGTTGTGGCCATTACCTCGCGGCGCCCGGAGCGCGACGGCACGCATCAGGTGCTGGAGGCCGAGGGTGGCAGCTATGGCACGGCTGCGCTCAATTGGGGGCTGACCCACCGCAGCGCGCGCACCGAGGCCGCGGTCAGCCTGTCGCATCTGCGCAGCGACGGGTTTTCGGCCGCCGCGAACGGGTCCGAGGCGGACGGACACCGGGCCACGCGCCTGAGCTTTCATCTGCGCCATGAGCTGGAAAACGGCGTTACCTTGGGGGCCAACGGGTTTATCGGGCGCGAAGTGTCGGAGTATGACCCGGAATTCTATCGCCCCGAAGTCGCGGGCACGCGCATTCCCGCGACCGAGTTTTCGTGGGGCGCGTCGCCGGACGTTGCGGACGTGCGGCTGGGTGACGGGCAAAGCCCGGACGAACGGTCGGCCATCACCACCGGCGGCATGCGGGTGTTCGGCGCATGGCAGGTCGGCGGGTTTACCCAAACGCTTGCCGTGACCGGACGGCAGATCCGGCGCAGCTATCACGAGAACGAGGTGGGTGTGGATTACACCAGCTTCGTGCCCGATGCGCCG
>JAUXPG010000043.1 GCA_030683915.1 Gemmobacter sp. | reverse complement strand
CACGTTCATCGCCGGGGCGATCAACACCGGCTTGTCGGTCGCCATCAGCAGCGTCGAGGCCAGATCGTCGGCATGCCCGCCCGCCATCTTGGCCATCAGGTCGGCGGTGCAGGGCGCCACCACCACCAGATCGGCGGCACGGGACAACTGGATATGCCCCATCTCGGCCTCTTCGGTCAGATCGAACAGATCCTGATGCACCTTGTTGCCCGCCAGCGCCGCAAGCGTCAGCGGGGTGACGAACTGCGCCCCGGCGCGCGTGAGCACCGGCACGACCAAGGCACCGCCATCGCGCAGCCGCCGGACAAGATCGGGGATCTTGAAGGCGGCGATGCCACCGCCGACGATCAGAAGGATGCGTTTGCCCGCGATCATGCCCCGGCCTCCGTGCCTTAGCTGGTTGCGCCCTGCTTAGCATCCTTTCGCGCGCAACGGGAATGCCCGTCGCGCAGCGCACGGGCACGCGAACCGGGGCGGCATGGTGCATTTGCATCCTACCCGCGCGGTGGTGAACGTGTTCACAATGGCGGTTCAACAGGAGGTTCCCCAATGGCGAAAAGACCGATCAGGACCGCCGCAGTCCGCCTTGCGGCCGCAGTTACCCTTTCCCTTGCCCCTGTGTCCGCTTGGGCGCAGGACATACTCATCGGCATTCCCACCGCGCAATCCACGCTGGCCGGCGTCGCCGACCATGGCGACTGGCTGAACGGCGCGATGATGGCCATCGAGAAGATCAACGCCGAAGGTGGCGTGAATGGCCGGATGCTGAAACCCGAAGTGGTGGACATCGACATCCTGTCGCCCGAAGGCACGGTTGGCGCGATCCAGGCCCTGACCGAGCGCAAGGTACATGCCATCGCGTCAAGCTTTGTCATCATCCCGCAACCCGCGATGGATGCCGCCGCCGCCTCGGGCGTGCCGTACATGCACGGCAACACCTCGAAGGCCAGCGTGCAGTTGGTGGCCGAAAACCCCGACCGCTACCGCAACATCTTCATGATCGACCCGGACGAGACGTGGTACGGATACGGCTTCGTGCGCTATCTTGATCAGCTTGAAGCGTCGGGGCAGTGGACGCCGAAGAACCGCAAGATCCACATCGTGCAGGAACAGGTGGCCTATACCCAGGTCATCAGCCAGGCCGCCCAGCGCGCCATCGCGGAATCGGGCGGCAAGTGGGAACAGGGGCCGGTGACTGACATCCAGTTCCCGGTGCAGGACTGGACGCCGGTGATTTCGGCGCTGAAGGCGTCGGATGCGGGCGTGGTGTTCATCAGCCACTGGGTCGCGGCGGAATTGGCGGCATTTTCCAAGCAGTTCGCGTTTGATCCGGTGCCGGGCAGCCTTGTTTACCTGCAATACGGGCCGAGCCAGCCGGAGTTTCTGGACCTTGCCCAAGGTGCCGCCGAAGGCATGATCTGGGGCACCGTGCTGGGCACCCCGCGCAGTGCGACAGGCAAACCGTTCCGCGAGGCCTATATGGCCAAACATGGCGAGAACATGGGCGAGGTCTATACCTCAAGCTCGTGGGACACGATCCACATGCTGGCCGAAGTCTGGAAGACCGTGCCGCCCGAAGATTACGACGCGGTGGGCAAGGCGATCCGCCAACTGCGCTACGAGGGGATTTCGGGGACCTACACCTTTGACCGCCCCGAACAGCGTCCGCTGAACTATCCTTGGGAAACAGACACGCTGTCCGATGGCATTCCGCATCTGATCTATCAGGTGCAGGACGGCAAACACACCATCATCCTGCCGGCCGAACTGGCTGAAGCGGCGTATGTGACCCCGTCCTGGGCGCAGTGACGGCGGAAAGGCCGGAGGGGCGCCGCCCCTCCGGACCACCCCGGGATATTTGGATCAGAGCGAAGCAACGGGAAAGGGTGTGCCGTGGGCGCTGCTGCTGCGATCTTTGGCTGCGAGGGCGTGAACCTGAGCCTTGGCGGGCGGCAGATCCTGAAGGATGTGTCGTTGCAGGTGCGCCGGGGCGAGGTGCTGGGGCTGATCGGGCCGAACGGGGCGGGCAAGACCAGCCTGTTCGAGGTGCTGTCGGGCCGGTATGTGGCGCAGTCGGGCCGGGTCACGCTGGATGGCGCGGATGTGACGCGCGAAGGGCTGGTGGCGCGGTCGCGGCTGGGGCTGGCGCGGACCTATCAGAGCCCGGCCGTGCCCGCCGCATTGACCGTCGGCGAGACGTTTCGCGCCGCGCGGCTGGCCTATGCCCCGGCGCGCTCGCGCCACGAGGCGGAATGGGCGGCGCGGCTGGTCAACCTGACGGTGCCGTGGGACCGGGTGGCGGGCAGTCTGGACACCTTTGACCGCAGGAAGCTGTTGCTGGCCTGTCTGATGCTGCGGCGCCCCAAGGTGTTGCTGATGGACGAACCTGCCAGCGGGCTGATCAACACCGAAATCGACGAACTGGACCTGCTGCTGCGGACGCTGGTCGATGAATACCATCTGGCGGTGGTCGTGATCGAGCACCGGCTGGAACTGCTTGATGCGCTGGCCGACCGGGTGAACGTGCTGAACCTGGGCGAAATGATTGCCGAAGGCGCGCCGGGCGAGGTGTTTCGCAACCCCGCCGTGCGCGCGGCCTATTTCGAGGGCGCGGCATGAGCGCGCTGCTGGAGATTTCCGACCTCTCGGCAGGCTATGGCCCGTTGCGGGTGCTGCACGAGATCAACCTGACGGTGCAGCGGGGCGAGCGGTTGGCCGTGGTCGGGTTGAACGGGCATGGCAAGACCACGCTGTTTCGCGCGATCACCCATCTGGTGGGCTGGCAGCGCGGGTCGGTGCGGTTTGACGGGGTGGAGATCGGCGGCACGCGCAGTCTGGGCGAGGGGCGGCGGACGCCGGGCATTGTGCGGCTGGGGGTGGCGATGACCCCGCAGGGCGACGCCATCTTTCCCGGCCTGACGGTGCGCCAGCATCTGGACTGCGGGGCCTGGTCGCCGCGCGCCTGGCGCGAGCGGGCGCGGCGGCGCGAGATGATCTTCGAGCTGTTTCCGCCACTGCGAAAGCTGGAGAACACCACGGTTGGCACCCTGTCGGGGGGCGAGCGGCGGATGGTGAGCGTGGGCCGCGCGCTGATGACAGAGGCGCGGCTTTACTTGATAGACGAGCCGTCGCTGGGCCTCGCGCCCATCATCAGCCAGCGGGTGATTGCCGCGCTGCGCGAAATCGACTGCCGCGACGGCGCGATGATCATCGCGGAACAGAACGTCAGCCTGCTGACCGGGCAGGTGGACCGCATGATCGGCATGCATGCGGGCCGCCTGCGCGGTGATGTCGGCCATGTGGAGTTGGGGTGATGGACCCGAGCCTGATCGTCTATGCCCTGAACCTGAGTGCGATCTATGCGCTGATGGCCATCGGCATTTCGTTGCTGTGGTCGTCGATCGGGATGCTCAACATGGCGCATGGCGCCAGTTTCGCGGTGGCCGGATATGGCGCGCTGGTGATTTCCGGCGCGGTGTTCCCGTGGCTGAAGGGCCTGCTGGGCGGCACGGTGCTGTTGCCGTATGTGCAGGTGGTGGTGTTGCTGGGGGCGGGCGTGGGGGTGGGCGCGCTGTTTGGCGTGCTGATCTACCTGCTGGCGTTTCTGCCGATCCATGACAAAGCGAACTTCGCCGTGCGCGGCATGATCGTGACGCTGGCCATCAACCTTGCCACGGTGCAGGCGCTGTTGTGGTGGTTCGGGCCACGCCAGCAATCGCTGCCCAACGTGTTCGGGTTCGGCAGGTTGACGGTGCTGGGCCTGCCGGTGCGCTATGACCAGGCCGTGACCATCACGGCCACGGTGCTGATGCTCGGCGCGGTGCTGTGGTGGCTGAAGGCCAGCCGCAAGGGGCTGGAAATCCGCGCCATGATGCAAAACGCCGAAGGGGCCGCGCTGTCGGGCATTTCCGTGCGCCGGACCGCCCTGCCCGTCATGGCGGTGACGGGCGCCATGGCGGGGGCGGCGGCGGTGCTGTTGTCGCAGACCGTATACGTCAGCCCCGGCGCGGGGGCGATGCCGCTGATCAAGGGCATGATCATCGCGCTGTTGGGCGGCCTTGGGTCGGTCCCGGGGGCGGTGGCGGCGGCGCTGCTGATCGGCGCGCTGGAGGCGGCGACCGGGGCCATTCCCTTCCTGGGCCAGCGCATGGTGTTGCTGGTGCAGTTCGGATTCATCATCGCCGTGCTGATCGTGCGCCCGCGCGGGCTCGGCGGCCTTCTGGACGAGACGCGGAAATGACCGAACCGATTGCGCCCGTGTTCCACAAGGTCGGCAACCGGCGGCACGAGGTCGTGCTGTCGCCGGACGGCGCGTCCGAATGGCGGCGCGCCCGCGTACCGGGGTTGCGGCGGCACTGGCTCAAATGGCGGGGCGGATACAACCCCAAGACCCTTGAGCGCGAGCGCCGGCTGGCCGACAAGCGCCCGCTGTGGTGGGTGCTTGGCTTGGGCGCGCTGGTGGTGGCGGTGCCGTTCCTGCCGAATTCGCTGGTGCAGGTGGCGGCGATCTTTTGCATTTTCGCCGCGATCAACGTGGTCTGGACGCTGATCATCGGGGCGGCGGGCATCCTGTCGCTGGCAACGATGGCGGTGGTGGGTTTGGCGGCCTATGGCGCGGCGGCGGCGAACGTGTATCTGGGCGTGCCCTGGCCCCTGATGTTTGTCGTGGGGGCGGGAATCGGGCTGGTGGTGGGCGGGTTGCTGGCGCTGCCGTCCACGCGGATCGACGGGCTGTATTATGCCCTGCTGACCATCGGCGTCGCCGAAATCTGCCGGGTATCAATCAGCCAGATCCGCGCGCTGGCACCGCAGAATTCCTCGATCAACAACGTCGGGTCGTTCATCCCGCAGGACTGGTATCTGCAGCGGCCGGGGTTGCTGTTGGGCTTTGCCAGCGCCGTTGGCCTGTTGCTGGCGGCGCTGCTGCTGTTCCGGTTGGTCAATTCCGAACGCCTTGGCCTGCTGCTGCAATCCGCGCGCGAGGACGAGGAGTTTTCGGAGGCCATCGGCATCGATTACAAGCGCGCCCGCCTGCATGTGTTCCTGATCTCGTCGGCGGCGCTTGGCTTCATCGGCGCCTATTATGCGATCTTCTATCGCTCCATCAGCCTCAACGTGTTCTCGCTTGACCAGTTGCTGCTGATGTTCGCGATGGTCGTCATCGGCGGTCTTGGCCGGGCCGAGGGTGCGGTGATCGGCACCGCCATCGTCGTGGTGATCGACCGCGCGCTGATCGACCTTGGCCCGTTGCGCATCATCCTGATCGCGGCGGTTATGATTGCCGTCACCCTGACCACACACCGGGGGCTGGCCGACGTGCGCGCCCAGTTCCGCGCCTGGCGCCACCGCATCCGCAGCGAACGCCGCGCGACCCGCACCCGCAAGGGAGGAGAAGTCATGCCCGAAGAGGCCACGGAAATTGCCGACAAGCAGGCCATCGCCTATCGCCGGTTCGACAAGCGGTTACGCGACCGGCTGAAGTCGCTGATCACGCCCGCGCTGATCGAGGAACACCGCAACGCGCCGCTCGGGCCCCATTCCGACGATCTGGCGCGCGTGCTGAACTATTTCCGCCGAGGCGAGATGCCCGACAAATACGCCATCCTGCAGGATGGCCCGCCCCATGCCTGGACCTATTCCGTGATGGCGCTGTCGGGCGAACCGGGCAAGCCGCCCCGGGTGGTGGATGACAAGACCTATGCCACAAGGGACGAGGCGTATCATGCCGTGTTCCTGCTGCGCGTGAATGACCTTCTGGAAAGCTGACGACTGGAAAGCGAACGACATGGCAAAGCACAGGATATTCGGCTATTGCGCGCCCTGGTCGGTGAAACCCGGCGATGCCATGCGCTTCATGGTGTCGGGCGAAGGGGTGGATATGGCGCGGGCCACGCTGGTCCGGCTGATCCACGGCGACGAAGACCCGAAGGGACCGGGCTTTGTCGAGGAGGAAGTGCCGGGCGCGGTGCCCGAGCTTTTGCATGTGCGCCGCCAGTTCACCCAGAAAGGCAGTTTTGCCGAGGTGCCGGGGCTGGAAACCCGCGATGTGGCGGGCGGAAGCTTTACCGTGGCGGCGTTCATCTACCCCACTGCGCCGGGCAAGCGGCGCCAGACCATGCTGGGCCGCTGGGACATCTACGGCAGCCAAGGCTGGGCGCTGGGGATCACGCCCGAGGGGCATCTGGATTTCTGGGTCGGCAACGGGGCCGAGGTGGACCAGGTCACCGCCGAGGTGCCGCTGATCGCCCGGACATGGTATTTCGTCGCCGCCAGCTTTGACGCCGCCACCGGCACGGCGCGGTTGCTGCAACTGGGCAAGGTCGGGCGCTATAACGGGCATCTGGGGCCCGTGGTGCCCTATGATTACGACAGCGTGGTGTCGGCGTCCTTGCGGGTGGCCCCGAAACCGGCCCTGGCCGAGGTGCCCTTCCTGTGGGCTGGTGCGTCGGACTGGAACGACATGCGCGGGCGGTTCGTCGGCACGCTTTACAACGGCAAGATCGACCGGGCGGGGCTGTGGAACCGGGCGATGGCCGAAACCGACCTGCGGGCCATGGGGGCGGATGGCGTGTTCGATCCCGCAGGGGCCGTGGCGCTGTGGGACACGACCGCAGGTTACACCGACCGGGGCATCGGCGACACCATTGTCGATACCGGGCCGCACGGTCTGCATGCCCACGGGGTCAACCGGCCGGTGCGCGGGATGACGGGGTGGAACTGGCAAGGGCGCGACGATTGCTACCGGCTGAACCCCGGCCAATATGGCGGCGTGCACTTCCATGACGACGCGCTGACCGATTGCCGCTGGGAACCGACGCTGGAATGGACGGTGCCTGCGGGCCTGCGCAGCGGGGTTTATGCCCTGCGTCTGACCACCGACGGCGCCGAGGACCATGTGCCGTTCTTCGTGCGCGCCGCAAGGCCCAAGGCGCCCATCGCCGTCCTGATGTCGACCTTCACCTATCTGGCCTATGCCAACGAGCATCTGGCCTACGAGGCGCCCATCGCGCAGGCGATCACCGCGCACACCCCCATCCTGACCCGACGCGATGTCGATTTCGTCAAGCTGAACGAATTTGGCCTGTCGACCTATGACCACCATTCCGACGGCGCGGGGTGCTGTTATTCCAGCTATTTGCGGCCCATCCTGAACATCCGGCCCAAATACCGCAGTTCCGCCATGGGGTTTCCATGGGCGCTGCCGGCAGACCTGTCGCTGATCTGGTGGCTGGAACGCCAGGGCCTCGACTATGAAATCCTGACCGATCACGACCTGCACGCCGAGGGGGCTGCGGCGTTGGAGCCCTACCGCGTGGTCATCAACTGCACCCACCCGGAGTATTATTCCGAAGCCATGATGGACGGCACCGAAGATTACCTGACGCGCGGGGGTCGGGTGATTTACGCCGGCGGCAACGGGTATTACTGGGTCTCGGCCCTGCGCCCCGGAGCGCCCGAGGTGATGGAGGTTCGCAAGCTCGACACCGGCAGACGCGCGTGGCAGGCGGCGCCGGGCGAAGGGTATCTGGCCTCGACGGGCGAAAAATCGGGGCTGTGGCGGGCGAGGGGCCGCGCGCCGCAAAAGATTGTCGGCATCGGATTCACCTCGGAAGGGATGGACCGCAGCACCTACTTTGAACGCATGCCCGACAGTTTCCACAAGCGTGTGGCTTGGATGTTCGACGGTATCGGCGATCACGAACGAATCGGTGATTTCGGTCTGGGCCTGAACGGCGCGGCGGGAATCGAGATTGATCGTTACGATCTGGCGCTAGGCACGCCGCCACACACCCTGCTTCTGATGACCGCCGACGGGTTCTCTGACAACTATCCGTTGGTGTCCGAGGAAATCACCTATGCCTTTCCGGGCCGGGGCGGCACGCAAGACCCGCAGGTGCGGGCCGATGCCACTTATTTCACCACCGCCAACCACGGCGCCTGTCTTGCCATCGGGTCGATCGCGTGGAGCATGGCGCTGCCGGTGAATGGCGGCGACAACAACGCAGGCAGGTTCTTGCGCAACGTGCTGGACGCCTTCACCAGATCCGGCCCCCTGCCGGGGTCGGAGTGGAAGGGGGAGGAAAAGCTCTGGCGTTGACTCAGGATAACCCGCACCCTTACGCTAACCCTGCGGCATCTGGTCCGGGAGGGGCGGGCATGCGCGAAGGATCGGATCTACAAGCGTTCAGCCGGTTCATCGGCGCGCTGCACGAGGCGCGGTTGGCGCTGTGCGGGCCAGACCTGTTGGCATGGGGCGCGCGAACTCTGTCGGACATCGTGGGGTTCGACGCGGCGTGGTGCGGTTGGGCAGACATGATGCCCGACGAGGTGGATATCATCGGCACCACGATGATGAATCTGCCCGCCGATTACGTGGCCTTCTGGCGCGAGATCAAGTCGGACGACCTGCTGGCCAGCGACGTGAAGGCGATGAAGGCGACCCAGCGGCTTTGGGCGCATTATGACCGGGCGGGCGACCGGCAGACCGATGGCATGCAGGCGCTGGCCGACAGGTATGGCCTGCGCCAGCTTTCGGTGGTGACCCGGCCGGTGGACCCGCTGCGCCCGCAGCTGTTTCTGTCGGCCTATCGCGGCGGCCCGCGCGCCCGGCCGTTGCAGGACAACGAGCTGACCTTCCTGGCGTGCGCGCTGGACCATCTGCAAGCCGCGCTGGACCGGGGCGATGATGGTGCAGATGGCGTGCCGCGCCTGCTGGTTGACCGTCAGGCCCGCCCGGTCGCGGGCAGTGCGGCGGCGCTGGCCCTGTGGTCGGGCTGGCGCGGCGACGCGGCACCCGCCTGTTTCGACACATGGCTCGGGCGGCGTGGCCTGCGCACCGTGGCGGTGCCGAGCCCGCTGGCCGATGGCCACATGCTGACCGAACTGCGCCTTGCCCCGCACCGGCTGTCCGACGATCTGACCTTGCGCGAACGCGAGGTGGCGGTGCTGATCTCGCAGGGGCGCACGCACAAGGAAATCGCCCGCCTGCTGGGCCTGTCGCCCGCCACCGTGCGCAACCACACCGCGCGGATCTACGCCAAGACGCAGGTCGGCAGCCGCGCCGCGCTGACCCGCGCGCTGATGGAACCCACCCGGGCGCCGCGTCTGCTTGCGTGAATCGGGTTTGCACCTGTTGCTGCGCGGTGGCACCGTGGACGGCGGCATACAGGTGTGAGGGGCGGCGCGATGACGGATCAGGGATATGAACTTGCGATTGGCGACCCGGGCTATTCCAGTTGGTCGCTGCGCGGCTGGCTGGTGTTCCACCCGTTCGGCATTCCGGTGACCACCCGCATCGGGCGGCTTTATTCTGACGATTTTCCGCGTCTGATGGCCGAGTTTGCCCCCGCCCGCACCGCCCCCGCGCTGCGCCTGCCCGAAGGCGTGGTCATCGCGGAAAGCCTTGCGATTGCCGAGGAACTGGCCAGCCGCCACCCCGACGCGGGCCACTGGCCCGCGAACCCGACCGCGCGGGCGGTGGCGCGCGCGCTGGCGTCGGAGATGCACGCCGGTTTCACAGCCCTGCGCAGCCATTGCCCGATGAACCTGCGGGTCAGCTATACCGGCTGCGAACCGCCGCCAGCGGTGCTGGCCGATCTGGCCCGGCTGGAAACCATCTGGACATGGGCGCGCGAGGTAACCGGCGCCACCGGCCACTGGCTGTGCGGCCCCTTTTCGGTGGCCGATGCGTTCTTTGCCCCTGTCGCCACCCGCATCGCCACCTACAACCTGCCAGTCGGGCCGGTGGGCGCGGCCTATGTCGCGGCGCATCTGGCGCATCCGTCCTTTCGCATGTGGCGTGCCATGGGGCTGGTGGACGGGCCAGACCAGCCGTTCTACGTCCGCGACTACCCGACGCGTCCGTGGCCGGGCCCGGCGCCCATCGCCGCGCACGCCGTGGAAGCAGGCCCTTCGATCAACACCACCTGCCCCTATTCCGGCGCCCCGGTCACCCATTTCGCCCGGATCGGCAACGGCATCTGGGGCTTTTGCAACGCGTTTTGCCGCGACAAGACCGTGGCCGACCCCGAAGCCTGGCCTGCCTTCATGAAGATTTACCATTCGTAAACGCTTCGCCGTTACCCGTTAACCATTAGGGAACGGGAGCGCGCAGGCATGGTGGCCAAGACCTTTACCGTGGCCTTCGAGGGGGTCGAGGCCAAGCTGGTCGAGGTGCAATGCGCCGTTGTACCGGGCATGCCATCGTTCGGCATCGTCGGGCTGCCCGACAAGGCGGT
>JAUXPG010000275.1 GCA_030683915.1 Gemmobacter sp. | reverse complement strand
CACGGTGTTGGTGGACCCGCCCATCGCGATATCCAGCGCAACGGCGTTTTCAAATGCCTGCTTGGTCGCCACGTTGCGCGGCAGCACCGATTCGTCGCCCTGCTCGTAATAACGCTTGCACAGCTCCACCGCGCGGCGCCCCGCCTCAAGGAAAATGGCCTTGCGGAACGAATGGGTGGCCAGCGTCGTCCCGTTGCCGGGCAAGGCAAAGCCCAGGGCCTCGGTCAGACAGTTCATCGAATTGGCGGTGAACATCCCGCTGCACGATCCGCAGGTCGGGCAGGCCGCCTGTTCGATGGCGGCAAGGTCGGCGTCCGACACGCTGTCATCTGCGGCGGCAACCATCGCATCCACAAGGTCAATGGCAATGGTGCGCCCGTCGCCCAGCGTGACCTTGCCCGCCTCCATCGGCCCGCCCGACACAAAGATGGCCGGAATGTTCAGCCGCATCGCCGCCATCAGCATGCCGGGGGTGATCTTGTCGCAGTTGGAAATGCACACCATCGCATCGGCGCAATGGGCGTTGACCATGTATTCCACGCTGTCCGCGATCAGCTCACGGCTCGGCAGCGAATACAGCATGCCGTCATGGCCCATGGCGATCCCGTCATCCACCGCGATGGTGTTGAACTCCTTGGCGATGCCGCCCGCCGCCTCGACCTCGCGCGCCACCATCTGGCCAAGGTCCTTCAGGTGGACATGGCCCGGCACGAACTGGGTGAAGCTGTTGACGATGGCGATGATCGGCTTGCCGAAATCGCTGTCCTTGACCCCGGTTGCGCGCCACAGGCCGCGGGCGCCGGCCATGTTGCGGCCATGGGTGGTGGTGCGGGAACGATAGGTTGGCATCTAGGGTCCTCCAGGGAACGGCTGCGCCACCAGATGCCCCCGGATGCGGAGGGAATCAAGCACCAAGCGGCGCGCCACCGCACACAAGTTGCATTCCCGGTTGACCTGTGGGGCGTGCGGGTTACGCTGCGGGTCCGGGCGCGCGCGCCCCAAGACAAACAGACCATTTGGGAGGACCCACCATGACCCCGACCGCCCTGACCCGCCGCGCCCTGCTGGGCGCCTCGGCGCTGGCCCTGTCGCTTGGCCTTGGCGCCGCCAGCGCACAGGACTTCACGCTCAAGATGCACTATTTCCTGCCCGCGCAGGCCCCGGTCCCCGCCGGCGTGCTGGTGCCCTGGATGGAAAAGATCGAGGCCGAATCCGGCGGCCGCATCAAGTTCGAACACTACCCCGCCATGCAGCTTGGCGGCCGCCCCGGCGAACTGATCGACCAGGTGATCGACGGTGTCGCCGATGTGGTCTGGACCTTGCCGGGCTATACCCCGGGCCGCTTCCCGCGGACCGAGGTGATGGAACTGCCCTTCATGATGACCAACGCCGAAGCGGCCTCGCGGGCGTTCTGGGACCTTGGCGCCAAGCACATGGTCGATACCGAACTCAAGGACGTCAAGGTGATCGGCCTTTGGACCCACGGCCCCGGCCTCATCCATTCCAAGACCCCGATCACCACGCCCGCCGACCTCAAGGGCGTGAAGCTGCGCGCCCCCACCCGCGTGACCAACATGATGGTCTCGGCCCTTGGGGCTACCGCCGTCGGCATGCCGGTGCCCGCCGTGCCGGAATCGCTGTCCAAGGGCGTGATCGATGCCACCATCCTGCCGTGGGAGGTGACCGCCTCGATCAAATCCTCGGAACTGGTCAGCAACCACACCGAATTCCCCGGCGCGCCGCTTTACACCTCGTCCTTCATCCTCGCCATGAACAAGGCGACCTATGACAAGCTGCCCGACGACCTCAAGGCCGTGATCGACGCCAACTCCGGCGCCGATTTCAGCGCCAACGCGGGCAAGGTCAGCCAGGCCGCCGACGATGGCGCGCGCGAGATCGCGGTCAAACGCGGCAACACCATCATCCAGTTGACCCCGGACCAGATCGCGGAATGGAAGGCAGGCGCCGAAGGAACCATCGCCACATGGGTTGGCGAAAGCGCCAAATCCGGCTTTGACGGCCAGGCTCTGGTGGACGAGGCACGCGCCCTGATCGCGCAATACACGAAATAAGGACAGGCGGGCCGGGGCGCGCACCCCGGCCCGCCATCGCCATGCCCCGTTTCATCCAGACCCTTGCCCGGCTTTCGGCCCTGACGGGCGGCCTTGTTCTGGCCGCCCTCATCGTCATGACCAGCCTTTCCATCGTCGGGCGGGCCTTTGCCTTTGCCGGGCTCGGCCCCGTGCCGGGCGATTTCGAACTGGTCGAGGCCGGCATCGCCTTTGCGGTCTTTGCCTTCCTGCCGTGGTGCACGCTGAACGCCGGGCACGCCACCGTCGACATCTTCACCAACGGGCTGTCCGAACAGGTCAACCGCGTGCTGCTGGCCTTCTGGGAAATCGTCATGGCCGCGACGGTCGCCTTCATCGCGTGGCGCCTCTACGAAGGCATGCTGGGCAAGGTGAAAAACGGCGAAACCACCTTTTTGCTGCAATTCCCGGTCTGGTGGGCCTATGCCGCCTGCCTCGTCCCGGCCTGCGTGACCGTCGTGGTGGCGCTCTGGTCGGCCTATGACCGCCTGCGCGCCGTCGTCACCCGGCGCGACACCCGTGCGGTCAAGGCGGAGGCGCAGCATTGACCAACATCGAAATCGGCCTCTGGGCGTTTCCGGTGCTGCTGGGCATGATCTTTCTGCGCGCGCCCATCGGGCTTGCGATGCTGGTCTGCGGCTTGGGCGGCATGTGGCTGATCACCGGCAGCCCCAACATGGTGCTGTCCAAACTCAAAACCGAAACCTACACCACCTTCTCCAGCTATTCGCTGTCGATCGTGCCGATCTTCCTGCTCATGGGGCACCTTGCGGGCATCGGCGGGCTGTCGCGCGCGCTGTTCAAGGCGGCCGAGGCATGGCTCGGGCACCTCAAGGGTGGCACGGCGATGGCATCGGTCGGTGCCTGCGCGGGGTTCGGCGCCATCTGCGGGTCATCGCTGGCGACCGCCGCCACCATGGCACAGGTGGCGCTGCCCGAACTCAAGCGCGCGGGCTATTCGGGCGGGCTGTCCACCGCGACCTTGGCGGCCGGCGGCACGCTTGGCATCCTCATTCCGCCGTCGGTCGTGCTGGTGGTCTATGCCACCCTGACCGAACAGAACATCGCCAAGCTGTTCCTTGCCGCCTTTGTGCCCGGCCTGTTGGCGGCGCTCGGCTACATGCTTGTCATCGCGCTTTACGTGCGGCTTTACCCCGATCAGGCAGGCCGCGCGCCGCGCCTGCCCTTTGCCGACAGGCTGGCGGCCACGGTTGCGGTCTGGCCGGTCATCCTCATCTTTGTCGCCGTGGTGGGCGGCATCTATTCGGGCATCTTCACCCCGACCGAAGGCGCATCGGTCGGCGCGCTTGGCACCGGACTGGTGGCATGGGCCTCGGGCCAACTCAACTGGGCACGGTTCCGCGCGGCAATCATGGCCACCGCCTCGGGCACCGCGATGATCTTCTTCATCGTGCTGGGCGCGGCGTTCTTCAATTCCTTCCTCGCGCTGTCGCAGGTGCCGCAGGCGATATCCGCATGGGTCACGCATCAGGGCTTTGCACCCATGACAGTGCTGTTTCTGGTGCTGCTGGTCTATCTTGTGCTGGGCTGCGTCATGGACAGCCTGTCTATGATCCTGCTGTCGATCCCGATTTTCTTTCCCGTCATGCTCACCCTCGATTTCGGCATGACGACCGAACACATGGCCATCTGGTTCGGCATCCTTGTGCTGATCGTGGTCGAAGTCGGCCTGATCACGCCGCCGGTCGGGCTCAACCTTTTTGTCATCAACGCCATGGACCGCGACACCCCCATCCGCGCGACATGGGCGGCCGTGCTGTTCTTCGTGGCGTCCGACCTTGGGCGCGTGGTCGTGCTGGCCCTGTTCCCCGCAATCACGCTGTTCTTGCTGTAGCGGGCGCGCGGCAAAGATGAACGCTTCGTTAAATCGTCGGCGCAAGCCTTTGATTTTGTTTGCCCTGCCGTGTGTCCCTCGAAGGGACAGTCAGCCGTGCAGCGGCCCCAGCAGGGGTGGCTGTGCGTTCAGCGCCTCGATGCTGAAGCCTGCCAGTCGCTTGTAATGTTCGGCATGGGCGGCCAGTTCGGCGCGCGGGATCACCGTGTCGATGTCGTCGAACACCCCGCCACAGCGGTCCTCGACCATCTGCATCACCGCGTCCGGCCCCTTGCCCCGGTTGGCCAGCCCGACCGCGGTGGTCCGGGGCCGCACCTGCGCCTCATAGGCCGCCAGCGCCGCCGGGGTCGGGCCGTGGCGCCGGATCTCCGCGCCGATCACCCGCGCGTCCACGATGGCCTGACTGGCCCCGTTCGATCCCACCGGATAGGTCGGGTGCGCCGCATCGCCCATCAGCGTCACACGCCCCTCGGTCCAGCGGGGAAGGGGGTCGCGGTCCACCATCGGGTATTCAAACACCTCGGCCGCGCCGTCGATCAGCGCGGGCACATCCAGCCAGTCGAACCGCCAGCCCGCAAAGGCAGGGGCAAAGTCGGCCAGATCGGCGCGCCGGTTCCAGTCCTCGCGGTTCCAGCCCGCGCCGGGGTCGCGCCGCAGCTCCGCGATCCAGTTCATCGTGACCAGCCCCGAGACGGGGTCGGGGGCCGAAATCGGGTAGGCCACGATCCGCTGGCTGTCATGTCCGGCCAACGCCATCGCCGCGCCGCCGAAGAATTCCGGCGCCTGCGTCGTGCCCCGCCACAGGATCGCACCTTTCCAGATCGGCGGGCCCTCGTGCGGATACATCTGCGCCCGCAGCGCCGAATGGATGCCGTCCGCCGCCACGATCAGCGCGCCGGTTTCCACCTTCGCGCCCGTCTCGGCCATCAGGTGCAGCTGCGCCGCGTCGTCCGCGGTCGCGAATCCGGTCGCCCGCTGCCCGGTGACCAAACAGCCCGCCCCCGCGCGCGCCACCAGCGTGTCGGCCAGCAGCATCTGCAA
>JAUXPG010000258.1 GCA_030683915.1 Gemmobacter sp. | reverse complement strand
TGGGATGCGATGTGCCGCACCATCATGTCGGCAGGCAGCCGGCGCGGTGCGATGATGGCGACACTGCGCTGCGACCACCCCGACATCGACGCCTTCATCACCGCCAAGCAAGACCCGGCGCGCCTGCGGATGTTCAACCTTTCGGTGCTGGTGACCGATGCCTTCATGGCGGCGGTCAAGGCCGACGGGCCGTGGGAACTGCAGTTCGGCGGCAAGGTCTACAAGACGGTCGAGGCGCGCGATCTGTGGAACCGCATCATGCGCGCGACCTATGACTATGCCGAGCCGGGTGTCATCTTCATCGACCGCATCAACGCGGCGAACAATCTGGCCTATTGCGAAACCATCGCCGCCACGAACCCTTGCGGCGAACAGCCTTTGCCGCCCTATGGTGCCTGCCTGCTCGGGTCGGTCAACCTTGCGCGGCTGGTCCGCCACCCCTTCACGCCGCAGGCCGTGCTGGACCCTGCCGCACTGGACGATCTGGTGCGCCTGTCGGTGCGGATGATGGACAATGTGGTGGATTCCAGCCGCTTTCCGCTGCCGCAGCAGGCGGCCGAGGCGCGGGCGAAGCGGCGGATCGGGTTGGGCGTGACCGGGCTGGCCGATGCGCTGCTGATGCTGGGGCTGCGCTATGGCTCGGATGCTGCGGTGGCGCAGACCGAACGCTGGATGAAGGCCATCGCCCGGGCAGCCTATCTGGCCAGCGTGGATCTGGCCCGCGAAAAGGGACCGTTCCCGCTGTTTGATGCGGAGAAATACCTTGCCTCCGGCACCATGGTGCAGATGGACGAGGATGTGCGCGATGCGATCCGCCAGCACGGCATCCGCAATGCGCTGCTGACCTCCATCGCGCCGACCGGCACAATCAGCCTTTATGCCGGGAATGTCAGCTCGGGGATCGAACCGGTCTTCGCCTATGCCTACACCCGCAAGGTGTTGCAGCCCGACGGCAGCCGCACCGAAGAGGAAGTGGTGGATTATGCGGTGGCGCTGTGGCGCAAGATGCATGGCGCCGCGCCGCTGCCCGACCATTTCGTCAACGCGCAGACGCTGCCGCCGATGGACCACGTGAAGATGCAGGCGGCGGCGCAGAAATGGGTGGATTCGTCCATCTCCAAGACAATCAACTGCCCCGAGGATATTTCGTTTGACGATTTCAAGGATGTCTACCTTGGCGCATGGGACATGGGGTGCAAGGGCTGCACCACCTATCGTCCGAATGATGTGACCGGATCGGTGCTGACCGTGTCGGAAAGCTCCGAGAAAACCCCGGCAGAGGCCCCGGAACAGGTCCGGGGCGGGGTCACTTCGGGGGGCGAGGTGGTCTACCTGTCCGAGCCGCTGGATCGTCCGGCGGCGCTGGAGGGTGCGACCTACAAGCTGAAGTGGCCCGACAGCGAACATGCGCTCTATATCACCGTCAACGATATCGTGATTTCGGGCCACCGCCGCCCGTTCGAAGTGTTCATCAATTCCAAGAACATGGAGCATTTCGCCTGGACGGTGGCCCTGACGCGGATGATTTCAGCGGTGTTCCGTCGCGGCGGCGATATCTCGTTTGTAGTTGAGGAACTGAAGGCCGTGTTCGACCCGCGTGGCGGGGCGTGGATGGAGGGGCGCTACATACCGTCGATCCTCGCGGCGATTGGCGGGGTGATCGAGCGACATCTGGTCGCGATCGGGTTCATCGCAGGCGAGGGGCTGGGCCTGAAATCCGACCCGAAGGCCGAGGTGATCCGCGTCGGCGAGCGCCCGCGCGGCCCGGCCTGCCCGTCGTGCGGGTCCTTCGCGCTGAAGATGGTGGAGGGCTGCATGACCTGCGGGGACTGCGGGCATAGCAAGTGTAGTTGATCAAAACGGCTGGGGCACTGAAGTTGTCGATCCAAGCATAGGATTGCCATTACAAGCCTGAATCTGCCACTTTTCCAAGGATAGCGCTGCCATTCCTTGGAAAAGTGCCTGGATCGTGCAGAAAAAAAACCGAGAAAGGCGCCCGTCCTGCTGGAGATGCATTCAGGCTCGTGGGACGCAGAGTTCGGGACGGCCGCATGGCCGTCCCGAACCCTTTTTTGCGCAGCTTCTCCCAAGGGGGCTTTCCTGTGAGAGGCGGCGTGGCTCGATCCAGCGGACGGTTTTGATGACCAGAGTCGCATGAACGCGTCTTACCTCGCCGCGGACATTGCTTCGGTCCGGCGCTCTGAGATGATCCATGGAGGCGAAGATTTCGTCACCGAAACTGTGATTAACACCCGTCGAAACTCGACCGGCTTCGCGAGGCGCATGACGCCGGTTACGAGACTTGGATGATGCAGGTCGAAGACGTCGATACTTCGGTCGCGTGTCTCACTCCGGAGGACACAACGTCCCGGATGACCTGCCCCCCGGAAGTTCCTTCAGTCTGATGTAGAGTCTGCCCAAGCTGAAGGTATCGCGCGACAATCTGGATGAGACGCGCGCGTCAATCTGGATGAGATTCTACGTCGCGGCAGAATTGACGGTATCACCCTGATTGTCGCTGGCAAGAGCGTTGCCGCGGTTTGATTGACGCTCCGCGACAATCTGTGG
>JAUXPG010000199.1 GCA_030683915.1 Gemmobacter sp. | reverse complement strand
CGCAAGTTGCCATCGCGCCGCCCCGCTTCGCGGACCTTCAGCGCAGTGGCACGTCCGGGCAAACCTTGACAGATCGTTAAAACGACCCGGCAACCCTTTGAAATCATGGGGGCGAAGCGGTGTCCCTCGAAGGGACACGCGCCCCGCGCGGCCTAGCGGGCGGGCCGCTGCGCCACGGGGCTGGCCAGTTCAGCGTTGATCGCGCGGACAGCAGCGCGCGGGTCCTCATGCGTCCAGATCGGGCGACCGACAACGATATGGTCGGCCCCGTCTGCCACCGCCTGCGCCGGGGTGGCGATCCGCTTCTGGTCGCCGGCCGCCGCGCCCGCAGGTCGCACCCCCGGCGTCACGATCAGCCGCCCCTCCGCCTGCGGCAAGGCCCGGATCATCGCCGCCTCCTGCGGGCTGGAGATCACGCCATCGGCCCCCGCCTCCAGCGCCCGCGCCGCCCGTTCCAGCGTAATCTCGCGCAGATCGCCAGGCTTGATCAGGTTGGCGTCCAGATCGGCCCTGTCCAGCGAGGTCAGCACCGTCACTGCGAGGATTTTCAGGCCGGTGCCCGCCTTGCCTTCACCCGCCGCCCGCACCACCTGCGGGTCGCCATGCACGGTCAGGAAATCCAGCTCGAACTGCGCCAACCCGCGCACCGCCGCTTCGACCGTCGCTCCGATGTCGAACAGCTTCATGTCCAGAAAGATGCGCTTGCCGTGCTGCTGCTTCAACTCGTTGGCCAGCGCCAGCCCGCCCCCGGTCAGCATGCCAAGGCCGATCTTGTAAAACCCGGCGGCATCGCCAATGCGGCGCGCCATCTCCAGCCCGGCCAGCGCGTTCGGCACGTCCAGCGCCACGATCAGGCGGTCATCATGGGTCATCGGGGCCTCCTCGGCTTGGCTGCGTGATGTCTGAACACCTGCCCCCGTCAGGGCGGCCAGACAAACGGGTCCGGCCCTATCCCTGCCGCGCGGCGAAGGCAAGCCCGGTCAGCCGGGGATCATCGCCTTGATCGCCGCGGCGTGACCGGGCTTCGCGGCCAAAACATCCGCCGCAAGCGCCCGCGCGGCGCTGATCAGGCCATCGGGCGGCACCAGCCGGTCCACCAGCCCCCAGCCCAGCGCGGTTTCGGCGTCGATCTTCTGGCCACCCATCAAGATCATCTTGGCCCGCGCCGGACCGACCAGCGCAGCCAACCGCGCCGGATCGGACGGCTGCGGCAGGAACCCCAGCTTCATCACGGGATAAAAGAAAGTCGCCCCCGGCACCGTCAAGCGCAGGTCGCAGGCCAGCACCATGCCCATCGCCCCACCCGCCAGCGTGCCGTTCAGCGCCGCCACCGTCAGGCCGGGAAATGCGGCGATCGCCTCGGACAGTTCTTCCCACAGCGGCGAGGTGGCAAGGCCCGCCCGTGCCTCGTCCAGATCGGCCCCGGCGGAAAACACCCGGCCCGCCCCTGTCAGCACCAGCGCCGCCGCCCCCGCGCCGGGGGCGCTGCGGGCAATATCGCGCAGGTCGGCCAACATGGTCCCGGTCAGGGAATTGGCCTTGTCGGGCCGGTCGAGCGTAACCGTCCACAGCGCGCCTTCGGTTTCGACGTGGATCATGCCACCAGCCCCACGGCCCGGCGCACGGCGTCGTCACGCAAGGAACATTCCGCGCCACGATACGCCTCGCCCCCCGGACCGCACAGCCAGACCAGCGTCTGCGCCGGCCACTCCGGCGGGATATGCACCGACCAGTCCAGCTGGCTGACCGGGTTGACCGCCGACGCCTTGATCTGCGCCTGCATGTCGGTGGCAACCGTGCCGGGCGACAGCGAGATGACCCGCACGCCTGAAGCCCCCGCCTCAAGATGCGCGGCGCGGGTGAGCATGTAGGCCCCGGCCTTGGACGAGCAATACGCCGCCCAGCCTTCCAGCGGGTTGTGCGCCGCACCCGATCCGATGGTCAGGATGGTGCCGCGCCCTCGGGCGATCATGCCCGGCAGGGCCGCGCGCATGCCGTTGAACACGCCGCCGATGTTCACCGCCATCGTGCGGGCGAACTCGGCAGGGTCTGCGGTGGCGATGGTCGCGATGGGGTCCACCACGCCCGCGTTGTTCACCAGCACCTCAAGCGGGCCAAAGGCTGCTTCGGCGCGGGCCAGCGCCTCGGCCAGCGCGGCGGCATCGGCCACGTCGCACGGCAGCGCCAGCGCACCCGGCCCGATTTCCGCCGCAAGCTCCGCCAGTCGCCCGGCATCGCGCGAGATCAGCGCCACCCGCGCCCCCTGCGCCGCAAAGGCGCGCGCCGCCGCCGCGCCGATGCCGCGTGCCGCCCCGGTGATCGCCACCAGCCGCCCCGAAAGTTCCGCCATGCCCTGCCCCGCCGTTTCCCGTGCCATCCGGGCGACAGGTTAGGCCCGGCGCCCGGCCCCTGCAACCGGCTTGACCACAGACGCGCCGCGCAGGATGCTGGACGCAACCCGTTTTCCCGAAAGGATGTGTCATGTCCACCCTGCGTTCCACCGCGCTTGCCAGTCTGGCCGCCTGTCTGGTGGCCGGCCCCGCCTCCGCGCAGATCACGCCCGAACAGGTCTGGGCGTTCTGGCAAGGCATGGCCACCGGCGCAGGCTATGAAATGTCTGCCAGCGCGCAGCGCCGCGAAGGCGCCAGCCTTGTGCTGGAAGGGGTCCAAGCCTCGATGTTGACCGACACTGCGGCAATGCGGGCACCGCTGGGCAGGGTCGTGATGCGCGACCGGGGCGATGGCACGGTCGAAGTGACGGTGGAACCGTCGTTCGAATTTTCGATGACCATGACCGAGCCCGACAGCGAGCCTGTCGAAATCGGCGTGACGGTGGAACAGGACGGCTATGTGGTGATCGTGTCGGGCACGCCCGACGCGCCCGCCTATGCCTTCACCGCCGAATCGGTGACCGTCGGGGTGGCGGCGCCGCTCGTCGACGGCAAGGAAATGCCAATGGACATGACCCTGACGCTGGGCGGGCTGAAGGGCACCACGGCCATGGTCGCGGGAAGCCCGATGGGGCTGGTCTATGACCTGACCGCCGCGTCGATGGAACTGGCGGTGTCGTCCGAAGACCCGGAGGGCGAAGGCACGTTCGACCTGGCAATGGGGGCCGAGGCGCTGACCGCACGGTTTGACGGCACCCTGCCCGACGTCCGCACCCCCGACACGCAACTGGCCGAGCTGTTGGCCGCCGGGTTCCGTGGCGTGGGGGGCTATGGCACCGGCCCGCTGGAACTTGCTTTCGATGTTACCAACGCAGGCAAATCCACCTCGGTTTCCGGCGCGGCCGAAGGCAGCACGGTGGAGTTCGGGCTTAGCCCTGCGGGCCTGTCCTACAAGGCCGGGGTGCTGGGCCTTGGCCTTGCCGTGTCGGGCACAGACATTCCGTTCGAGGAACTGACCGCATCGATCGGGGAATATACCGTCGGTTTCGGCATGCCGCTGACCAAATCGGAAACGGCTTCGGATTTCAGCCTGCTGATGCGGTTGGTGGACCTTGCCCTGCCCGAGGCGGTGTGGGGCATGCTGGACCCGACCAAGGCGCTGCCGCATGACCCGGCGACGCTGATTGTGGACCTCAAGGGCAAGGCGCGCCTGTTCCACGACCTGACCAGCCCTGAGGCGCAGACAGGCACCGCCCCGGGACAGGTCGAGTCGGTGACGATTGACGCCATCCAGCTCAAGGCCGCCGGGGCCGACCTGACGGGGACGGGGGCGTTTACGTTCGACAATTCCGATACCGAAACCCTGCCGGGCATGCCGCGCCCGACGGGCAGCGCCGAATTCACGCTGGTCGGGGGCAACACGTTGCTGGACCGGCTGGTGGCGCTGGGGCTGGTGCCGCAGGATCAGGTGATGATGTACCGCATGATGATGGCGATGTTCGCGCGGCCGGGCGATGGCCCCGACACGATGGTGTCCAAGATCGAGGTGACGCCCGACTGGCAGATTCTGGCGAACGGCCAGCGCATCCAGTGACCCGGCTGGACAGGCAGGGGGCGGCGCGTTACCTCGGGGGGTAACCCAAGGAAAGGCCCCCCGATGTCCGACGCCCGCTTTGACGCCGCCGCACTGGAGCGCGTAAGCCAGACGCTGCTTGCCATCGCGCGCAAGGCCGGGGCCGAAAGCGCCGATGCCGTGGTCGTGGCCGGGGATGCGGTGTCGATTGACGTGCGCGGCGGACGGCTGGAACAGGCCGAGCGGTCCGAAGGGGTGGACATCGGGCTGCGCGTGCTGATCGGGCGGCGGCAGGCCTGCGTGTCGGCCAGCGATGTGTCAGAACGGGTGATGGCCGAGATGGCCGAACGCGCCGTGGCGATGGCGCGAGAGGCGCCCGAAGACCCCTTTGCCGGGCTGGCCGACCCGGACCAGCTGGCGCGCGGGTGGGATCTGGCCGCGCTGGAACTGGCTGACCCGGCGCCCGATCCGTCGGCGGCGGCCCTGCAGGCCGATGCGCTGACCGCCGAGGCGGCGGCGCGGTCGCACAGTGGGATTTCGCAGGTTGACAGCGCCAGTGCCAGCTTTTCGCGCCGGGCGTTCCACATGGCCGCGACCAACGGGTTTTCGGGCGGGTATGGCCGCACCTCGCGGTCGATCTCGTGTGTGGCGATCACCGGCACCGGCGGCGGGATGGAGCGGGATTGGGCGGCGGAATCGCGGTTGTGGCAGGCCGACTTGCCCGATGCTGCCAGCGTCGGGCATCTTGCGGCCGAGCGCACATTGGCGCGGGCCGGGGCGCGCAAGCCGCCGACCGGGGCGTTTGCGGTGCTGTTCGACGAACGCATCGCCAATTCGCTGATCGGGCATCTGCTGTCGGCGATCAACGGCACGGCGGTTTCGCGCGGCGCCAGTTGGTTGCGCGATGCGATGGGGCAGCCGGTGTTGCCCCCCGGCATCGACCTTGTCGAAGACCCGCTGCGCCCGCGCATTTCCGCCAGCCGCCCGTTTGATGGCGAAGGGTTGCCCACCGCACGGCGCGCGCTGGTGGCAGACGGCGTGTTGCAAAGCTGGGTGCTCGACCTCGCAACGGGGCGCAAGCTGGGGCTGGCGAGCACCGCAAGTGCGGCGCGCGGCACCGGCGGCCCGCCTGCGCCCAGCCCCGGCAACGTGGCGCTGACCCAAGGCCCCGCCAGCCGCGCCGACCTGATCCGCGACATGGGCACCGGGCTTCTGGTGACCTCGATGATCGGGGCGACGATCAACCCGACCACCGGCGACTATTCGCGGGGCGCCGCCGGGTTCTGGGTGGAGAATGGCGAAATTGCCTATCCGGTCAACGAATGCACCATCGCGGGCAACCTGCGCGACATGCTGCGCCGGATGACCCCGGCGAATGACGCGCGGCTGCATCTGTCCACCGTGGTGCCGAGCCTGCTGGTCGAGGGGCTGACGCTTGCAGGAGGCTGAGGATCTGGCGCTGTTGCAGGACGCGGCCCGCGAGGCAGGCCACGTCGCAATGCGTTACTGGCGCAAGGCGCTGAAATCGTGGGACAAGCCCGATGGCACCGGCCCGGTCACCGAAGCCGACATGGAGGTGAATACCCTGCTGGACGCGCGGTTGCGGGCGGCACGGCCAGGCTATGGCTGGTTGTCCGAGGAAACCGCCGACACACCGGACCGCCTGACACGGGCGCGGTGCTTCATCATTGATCCGATCGACGGAACACGCGCCTTCATCCACGGCGAAGATACCTTTGCCATCGCGCTGGGGCTGGCCGACGGGCGCGAGATGGTGGCCGGCGTGGTGTACCTTCCCGCACTCGACCGGCTCTATGCCGCGCGGCGGGGCGGGCCTGCCACCCGCAATGGCGTGGCGCTGTCGGCCAGCACCGCCACCGAACCCGACGGGGCCAAGGTGCTGACCACGGCGCCCAACATGGCGGCGCAGCATTGGCCGGGCGGCGTGCCCGCGCTCAAGCGCAGCTTTCGCCCGTCGCTGGCCTATCGCATATGTCTGGTGGCCGAAGGCCGCCACGACGCGATGATCACCTTTCGCGATGCCTGGGAATGGGACATCGCGGCGGCCAGCCTGATTGCGGAACGGGCGGGCGCGGTGGTGACCGATGCGCGGGGCGCGACCTTGCGGTTCAACGCACCGCACCCGCAGGCACCGGGGATCATCGCTGCCGCACCCGGCCTGCATGGCCCGCTTCTGGCGCGCACCCGCACCCCTTGAAACCGCCACATGGTATTCCCAGATCCGTGGTATC
>JAUXPG010000121.1 GCA_030683915.1 Gemmobacter sp. | reverse complement strand
TGCCAGACCAGCGGGTTTCTGGCATGCGCGGGGGGAACGGGCGCAAGCGGGGCAGGCGATATGGACAAGGTCGATGTGGTCGTGCTGGGCGCGGGGGCGGCGGGGCTTTACGCCGCGATCGAAGCCGCCCGGCGGGGGCGGTCGGTGCTGGTGATCGACCATGCGCCGAAACCCGGCGAGAAGATTCGCATCTCGGGCGGCGGGCGGTGCAACTTTACCAACCGCTCCATCGCGCCCGAGCGGTTCCTGTCGCAGAATCCGCGTTTCGCCCTGTCGGCGCTGCGCCGTCACAGCCAGACCGATTTCATCGCCCGGATGAACGCCTGGGGCATCGCCTGGCATGAAAAGACGTTGGGCCAGCTGTTTTGCGACGGATCGGCCCTGCAGGTCGTCGAGGCGCTGTGTCGCGATCTGGCGCAGGCGGGCGCGCGGCTGTGGCTGGGCTGTGCGGTGGGCGGCGTGGTGCACGACGGCGGCTATCGCATCGACACCGCGCGCGGGCCGGTGCAGGCGCAGGCGCTGATCGTGGCGACGGGGGGCAAGTCGATTCCCAAGATGGGCGCGACCGGCGTGGGATATGACCTTGCGCGCCAGTTCGGCCTGCGGCTGGTGGACCCGCGCCCCGGGCTGGTGCCGCTGACATTTTCGGATGCGTTGCGCGACCAGATGGCGGCGCTGGCGGGACTGTCGGTCTCGGCGGTGGTGTCCTGCGGCAAGGCGGCGTTCCGCGAGGGGTTGCTGTTCACGCATCGCGGGCTGTCGGGGCCTTCGGTGCTGCAGATTTCCAGCTACTGGCGCGAAGGGGTGCCGGTGCGGCTGGATTTCCTGCCCGACGCTGACGCAGGGGCGGCGCTGGCCGATCTGCGGCGGCGGTCGGGCGCGCAGGTCGTGGGCAACGCGCTGGCCGGGCTGGTGCCTGAACGGCTGGCGCGGGCGGTGGCGCTGTGGGCCGGTACGCCGGGGCGGCTGGCCGACCTGAAGGCCGCCGAAATGCAGCGCGTTCAGGCAACGCTGTCGGCGTGGGACATCGTGCCGATGGGCACCGAAGGCTGGCGCACCGCCGAGGTGACGCTGGGAGGGGTCGACACCCGCGATCTGGACGCCCGAACGATGCAGGCACGGGCGGTGCCCGGCCTTTATTTCGTGGGCGAGGTGGTGGATGTGACTGGCTGGCTTGGCGGCTACAACTTCCAGTGGGCATGGTCGAGCGGTTGGGCGGCGGGGCAGGCGGCCTGAACCGCCTGCGCGCTTAGCGCTTGCCCAACCGTTCCACGTGTTCGGCCAGCGCGACCAGACGTTCCGGCGTTGGTGTCAGGATGCCGGGCGCGGTTTCCACCAGCACGGTCGGCCCGTCCAGCAGCGGGCCGAATTCGGGCATCGGCCCTCCGCCGCCGCCCTTGCCCTGACTGTAGCCATAGACCTTGCCCATCACGCGCACGACCGGAAACACCCCGCCATTGCGCGCGGCCAGCATGGTCAGGTCGGCGGGGCGTGGGCTGACGCCGCTGGCGGCGGGGCCGTCGCCCTTGCCGCTGTCGCCGTGGCAGGCCGCGCAATAATCGGCGTAAAGCGCGCGGCCCGACGGCGCCGCGCCCGTGCCTTGCGGCATGCATGCGGCCAGCACGCCCAACAGACCCAAGCCCCCCACCGCCCCTGCCAACCCTGCCTTGGTGCCGCCCCGCATGGCCATCTTGTCCTCCGGTCCGCAAATGCCTGTCGCGGTGCAGCATGCCCCGCCGCGCGCCCCGGCGCAACCGCATGGCCGGGCCTGCGCCGCGTCTGGTCCCGCGAACGTGTAAAGGCGATTTCCGCTAGCCTCCCCTCGCGCCCTTTCCACAACGCCCAAGCGGCGCTATGATGCCGCGCGGCGCACCACGGTCCCCAACGGATCGGGGCGAAATGACGTGAGGCAGCGGACAGGCCGGGCAGGGCCGTCCGACATGGCAGAAACGAAAGGCCGGGTATTATCCGGCCAAGGGGGCGGATGATGGCAGGGCGCAAGACCCGACTTTGGGTTTTGGCGGCAGGCGCGATACTTGCGCTTGGCGCCTGCGAAGGGGGCAACCCGCTGTTTGGCAACAAGCCCGAAGCGGGCGTCGAAGGTGACCTCGCGGCCGAAGGCACGGCAAGCACCGCGGCAGCAGGCACCACCCGTCTGGTGGAACGCGACGTCGAGGCGCCCAAGGTGTTCAACGTGGCCGAATCGGGGCTTTGGGATGGCCGGCCTTCGCTGGGCGGTGTCTGGGTGGCCTACCCCGGCGTCAAGGACCCCGAGCGCGTGATCATCCGCAACCCGGCGAACGGCAAGTTCGTGATCGGCGCGCTGTTCCGGCGCGAACGCGAGATGCCGGGCCCGCGGTTGCAGGTATCGTCCGACGCGGCCGCAACGCTGGGTCTGCTGGCGGGGCAGCCCGCCAAACTCGACGTGACCGCACTGCGCCGCGAGGAGGTGGCCGTCGAGGCGCCGCTGCCGCCGGTGAAGCCGGTGCTCGACAGCGCCGAAACCATCACCTCGGAAACGCTCGATCCGCCAAAATCCGGCACGACCCCTGCGGCCTCTGCGACCACGGCGGTGACAGCCACCACAGCCGCTGCCAAGCCCGCCGCCGCAGCCCCGGCCACCAGCCCCGCACCCGCCGCGAAGCCGGCGGCCAAACCGGCCGCCGCAGGCGGGCGCAACCTGATCCAGATCGGTATCTTCAGCGTCGAGGCGAATGCCAAGAGCGCGGCGGACCAGTTGCGCAAGGCCGGGGCCTCGGTGGCGATCAAGCGCGAGGAAAGTCAGGGCAAAGCCTATTGGCGCGTGGTCGCCGGGCCGGCCAATGATCCCGCCGGGCGCGATGCGCTGATGGCCAAGGTCAAGGGCGCGGGCTTCAAGGATGCCTATTTCGTTTCGCGCTGACCGGGGTGCCGGCGGCGTGACATGCTGACCCAAGGTCGCGCGCCCGCCCCGGCGCGCGCCCCCCGACCAAGGAGACATGCCATGCGGCACCGCCCTGTCTTTCGTTCCTTGCTGGCGCTGGCCATGATGGTGGCGGTGTCCGGCCCCGCGCGGGCGTTCGACACCCGCGCCACGGCGGCGTGGGTGGCGGACCTGAGCACCGGCGCCGTGCTGCTGGAAAAGGACTCGCACCGCCCGCTGCCCCCGGCGTCGATGTCCAAGCTGATGACCGTCTACATGCTGTTCGAGGCGCTGCGCGATGGCCGGGTCACGATGGACACGACCTTTCCGGTATCCTCGCGCGCCAAGGCGATGGGCGGGTCCACCATGTTCCTCAACGAGACCGACCGCCCGACCGTGCGCGAACTGATCTATGGCATCATCGTGAATTCGGGCAACGATGCCTGCGTCGTCGTGGCCGAAGGCCTGGCGGGGTCGGAAGAGGCGTTTGGCCGGCTGGCCACCGAGCGCGCGCGCGCCCTTGGGATGACCGACACCACGCTGACCAATGCCTCGGGCTGGCCCGATCCGGGGCACCGCATGTCGATGGCCGACCTCGGGATTCTGGCGCAACGCCTGATCGAGGATTTCCCCGAACATTACCCGATCTTTGCCGAGACCCGGTTCGACTACAAGGACCGCGCCCCGGCCAACAGCCGCAACCGCAACCCGATGCTTGGCCTTGGGATCGGGGCCGACGGGCTCAAGACCGGGCACACGCAAGAGGCGGGCTACGGGCTCGTGGGGTCGGCGCTGCAGGGCGACCGGCGGGTGGTGTTCGTGATCACCGGCCTGACGAGCGAGAAGGAACGCGCCGAGGAATCCGAGCGCATTCTGAACTGGGCCTTCCGGCAGTTTTCGTTGCAGATGATCGCACCGCAAGGCCGCGTGGTGGCCGAGGCGCCGGTCTGGATGGGGGCCGCCGACCGCGTGGGGTTGATGGCGGCGCGCGATGTGCGCGTGCTGGTGCCCGCAGGGCAGGCATCGGCGATGACCGCACAGGTGGATTGGCAAGGCCCCCTGCAGGCGCCGCTGGCCGCCGGTCAGGTGGTGGGCGAACTGGTGGTGACCGTGCCGGGCATGCCCGAGACGCGGGTGCCGGTGCTGGTGCAGGCCGATGTGGCGCCTGCCGGGTTCTTGCGTCGCATCAGCGCCGCCGCCGGGGTCTTGGCCGGGCGCGTGACGGCGATGGTGGCGTTCTGACGAAAGGCCGGGGGTGCGGGGGGCGGCCGCCCC
>JAUXPG010000048.1 GCA_030683915.1 Gemmobacter sp. | reverse complement strand
CGGATGATGTTCAATAGTCCCATGTGGATCACTCCGTTGCCCCCGCCGCTCACAGCTTCGGGGAAAGGTTCACATGGCTCAGTTCTCAGTGAAAATTATGCGCCTAACCGGCTCAGTTCTGGGTGAAAATCAACAGCCGTTGGGCATTCTGCTGCGGCAGAAAGACCTCGCAGTCGAGGCGCGACAGCGACCGTTGCGCGATGTGATGCTGGTTTGGCTTGCACAGCACCAGATGCCACCGCAGCCGAAGGATGTCATCTTGATGAACAGTCCGCATGGCTGCCTCCCATCGTTCACCAATGAACGCAATGAGGTGGCAGAGACAACGTCTCTTTAGTGAAACAGGCCGCCTCCTTTGAACAGGCGGGGCATCCCGAACAAAGCTGGCGCTTTTACCCCCTGTCGGTTAATGACTGGAGGGGTGGTGGGCTACGCATCGCGGAAAAATCTGTTCTTTCAGAATGACTTAAAGTCATCGAGCAACTCGGATGGCTGTGCGTGAGCCTGCCTGAGAGGGAGACACTATGCCGGTGTTTTCCGGGCGCACGGTGGTGTCGCTTGTGATGTTGAGGCGTCCGGCCACATGGGGATTTCCCCGGGCCGTTCCGCTTTCCCGGCACATAGGCGGTGTGGCCGGTATTCGGCCTTGAACGCAGTGCGTGGGTGAGGAAGGCCTTGGATCTCTCGTTTTGCGAAGCCTCCGAACGGGGCCTGTCCGGTGAGGCGATGGCGTGACCCGCCCCGTGCAGGAGGACGTGCATTTCCGGGTGCTCAGGATATTGGAGCAGCGACCGGAGATCAGCCAAAGGGAGTTGGCCGAAGAGGTCGGCATCGCCCTTGGCAAGGTCAACTACGTCCTCAGCGCGCTGACCGGCAAGGGTCTGGTAAAAATGAGGAATTTTCGCAACTCGGACAACAAGTTGCGCTACGCCTATATCCTGACCCCCGCCGGCCTTAGCGCGAAGCTGGAACTGACATCCGGCTTTCTGCGCCGCAAGGTCGCCGAATATGAAGCGCTGAAGGCCGAAATTGAAAGCCTCCAGGCCGAAACGGAATGGGGCACGGACATGGACGCGCGGTGACATCAAGGGACCGCGGCGCGCCTGGGCGGGAAACCCCGTGTCCCGAGGCAATTGGCGGGAAAGCTGGCGCACAGCGATGGACATGTCCTCCATCAGGGCCTGATCGTATGAACATCCTGATCAGTGTGAATGCGGCCTGGAACGTCTGGAACTTCCGCAAGCCACTTGTCGCGGCGCTGATCGCCGATGGCCACGTGGTCACCGTGCTGGCGCCAGGCGACGCGACGGTCCCCAAGCTCACGGAGCTCGGATGCCGGTTCCGCCATCTTGAGATGCGGGTGAAGGGCCTCAACCCGTTGCAGGATCTGGGTCTTACCTTCCGGCTGAGACGGATATTTCGCGAGTTGCAGCCGGACATTGTGCTGAGTTTCACCATCAAGAACAACATTTTCGGCGCTCTTGCCGCCAAGTTGGCGGGCATCGCCTTCGTGCCCAATGTGACGGGGCTGGGAACGGCGTTTCTGTCGGGACGGGCGCTTGAACGTGTGGCGAGGACGCTTTATCGCGCGGCCTTTCGCCACCTGCCTGTGGTGTTCTTTCAGAACAGTGATGATCGTGACCTGTTTCTTGAACGCGGACTTGTCACCGCCGAGCAGGCGCGCCTGCTGCCTGGATCGGGGATCGACCTCCACCGTTTCGCGCCAGCGCCATACCCGAAGGACGATGCAGCCCCGGTTTTTCTGATGATCGCGCGGCTCTTGCGTGACAAGGGTGTGCTCGAATATGTCGGCGCGGCCCGCCGGGTGAAGTCCGTTTACCCTCTGGCCCGGTTCCAGTTGCTGGGGGCGACCGACGCGCAGAACCGCAGCGCAATCGACCGGGAAACGGTTCGGGGCTGGGAAGCGGAAGGCGCAATCGAATATCTGGGCACTGCAAAAGACGTGCGCCCCCTGATCGCGGCCGCGCACTGCATCGTTCTTCCTTCCTACCGCGAGGGGGCGCCAAGGACGCTAATCGAAGGCGCCGCCATGGCGCGCCCGCTTATCGCCACCGACGTTCCCGGGTGTCGTGCTGTCGTGGAGCAGGGGAAAACCGGCTTCCTGTGCCAGGTGCGGAGCGCGGAAAGCCTTGCAGACGCCTGCCAGAGGTTCCTTGATCTTCCCCCCGGTGACCGGGCGGCGATGGGTCGGGCGGGGCGCGCCAAGATGGAGCGCGAATTCGACCAGCGGATTGTTGTCGAAGCCTACCGCTCCGCCCTGCAAAATCAGCCGCCCCGGTCGTACCCAGCAGCATGACAGCAAGTTCTTCAGGCGGGATCCCATCAAATGAAACGCGTCCTCGTTACCGGCACCGCCGGGTTCATCGGCTTTCACCTAGCGCGGCTTCTCCTTGATGAGGGGTTCATGGTCCACGGCTATGATGGCATGACAGACTACTATGACGTGCGCCTGAAACAGCGCCGCCACGCGATGCTGTGCCAGAAGCCCGGCTTTTCGGCCACGGAGGCCATGCTCGAGGACCAGACGACCTTTGACCGGGTTGCAGATGAGTTCCGGCCCGATGTGATCGTCCATCTCGCGGCGCAGGCTGGCGTTCGCTACAGTCTTGAAAACCCCCGCGCCTATCTGGATGCCAACGTGATCGGCACCTTCAACGTCATGGAGGCGGCGCGGTGTCTTGAAGTAAAGCACCTGCTGATGGCTTCGACCTCATCGGTCTACGGCGCCAATACCGAGATGCCGTTCACCGAGACAGAAAAGGCTGACACGCAACTGACCATCTATGCCGCGACAAAAAAGGCCAACGAAAGCATGGCGCATGCCTATGCGCATCTGTGGAACCTGCCGACCACGATGTTCCGGTTCTTCACGGTGTACGGCACCTGGGGGCGGCCCGATCTGGCGCTCTACAAGTTTGTCGATGCGATCCTCGATCGGCGCCCGATCGACATCTACAACCACGGCGACATGTATCGCGACTTCACCTATGTCGATGATCTCGTGCGCGCCATTCGCCTGCTGATCGCCGCCGTGCCCGAACGGCCCGCCGATGGGGTGGTGCCCGATGGCGACAGCCTGTCGCCCGTGGCGCCCTTCCGCATCGTCAACATCGGCAACTCCGACAAGGTGCGCTTGCTCGATTTCATCGATGCCATCGAGGACTGCCTCGGTCAAAAGGCGATCCGCAACTACATGCCGATGCAGATGGGCGATGTGCCTGCGACATGGGCGGATGCCAGCTTCTTGCAGCGGCTGACCGGCTATCGCCCGGAAACCGACTTCCGCGATGGGATTGCGAGGTTCGTGGAGTGGTTCCGCGAATATTACGGGAAATGATGCAATGACGTCTCCCGTTGGTCTCCTCGCCATCATCGGCCTCGGCTATGTCGGCCTCCCCCTTGCCGTGGAGTTCGGCAAACACAGGCCTGTCATCGGCTTCGACATCAAACCCGACCGCATCGCCGAACTGCGCGCGGGCCGCGACCATACGCGCGAGGTGCCGCCCGAGGAACTTGCAGAGGCGCGACTCCTGAGTCTGACCTCGAACCCGGCCGACCTGACCGCCGCCACGATCTTCATCGTGACCGTGCCCACGCCCATCGACGCCCACAAGCGGCCCGACCTGACACCGCTGATCAAGGCGTCCGAAACCGTTGGTCGCGCGCTGAAAAAGGGCGACATTGTCATCTACGAGTCCACCGTCTACCCGGGTGCCACCGAAGAGGACTGCGTGCCAGTCCTCGAACGCGTCTCGGGCCTGACCTACAACGTCGATTTCTTTTGCGGCTACAGCCCCGAGCGCATCAACCCCGGCGACAAGGCGCATCGGCTGACCACGATCCGCAAGGTCACCTCGGGCTCCACCCCCGAGATCGCGGACAAGGTCGACGCCCTTTACGCCAGCATCGTCACCGCCGGCACTTACAAGGCGGAATCGATCCGCGTGGCCGAGGCCGCAAAGGTGATCGAGAACACCCAGCGCGACCTGAACATCGCATTGGTCAACGAGCTTGCCATCATCTTCAACCGGATGGGCATCGACACCGAGGCCGTTTTAAAGGCAGCGGGAACGAAGTGGAACTTCTTGCCGTTCCGTCCCGGTCTGGTTGGCGGTCACTGCATCGGCGTCGACCCCTATTACCTCACCCACAAGGCCGAGGCATTGGGATACCACCCGCAGGTGATCCTCGCCGGGCGGCGTATCAACGACGGGATGGGCGCCTATGTGGCGGGCCAGATGGTCAAGGCGATGCTGAAACGCCGCATTCAGGTGGATGGCGCGCGGGTGCTGGTGCTGGGCCTGACCTTCAAGGAAAACTGCCCCGATTTGCGCAATACCCGCGTGGTCGATGTGGTGGAGGAACTGCGCGATTACGGTGTGCAGGTAGACGTGCATGACCCGTGGGCCGATCCCGTGGAGGCGCTTCACGAATATGGGCTGGACCTGATTGGCACGCCCGAGTCATCTACTTACGACGGTATCGTGCTGGCGGTTGCGCATGACGCCTTCCAGGCAGCTGGCTCTGAGGCTTTGCGCCGCTATGGCCGCGACGGTGGCGTGTTCTGCGATCTGAAAAGCGTGTTCGCGCGCGACGACAGCGATCTGAGGCTGTGATGGTTCCTGAAAACCTCGCCCGTGTCGAGGGGCCGAACCTGGTGCTGCGCCTGATCCGGCCCGAGGATGCAGACTATCTCCATGGCCTGCGCACCGATCCGGCCTATACCCCGCACCTGTCCGAGGTGCGCGGCACGGCCGAGGATCAACGCCGCTGGATCGAAGGATACAAGACGCGCGAGGCGGACCAGCGCGAGCTTTACTATGTGATCGAACGCAAGGACGGCACCCGCTGCGGGCTGGTCCGGCTGTATGACATCGGCGCCGACAGTTTCACGTGGGGCAGTTGGATCCTCGATCATAACAAGACGCGGAAAGCGGCACTCGAGAGTGCGGTGTTGTCCTTCGGCGTCGGTTTCGAAGCCCTTGGTCTATCACTGGCGCATGTCGATGCACGGCTCGGCAACGAAAGGGCGCTTGCTCTTTACCAGCGTCTGGGGATGACCGAACAGCGGCGCGACGACCGCGCCGTCTATTTCACCTATCCGCGCAGCCGCTTTGCCGTCGACCGCGCCAAGTATCTGGCGATCCTTGAAGATGGGTGTCCCGGATGACCAGCCAATTGATTGACTGCATCATCCCCGAAAGCGCGCAGATTGCCGAAGGGGTTACACTCGGCCCAAGGGTCGTGCTTGCTGGTGCCGGAATTGTTCTCCGCCAGAATGCACGGCTGGACGCCGCTGCCGTGATTGGTGCCGATGTAACGATTGGCCAGGGCGCGTGGGTCAGGGCTGGCGCCGTTGTCCTTCGATCAGTCCCGCCGAATGCCATCGTTGAAGGCAATCCCGCCCAAGTCGTCGGCTACCTGAACGGCGAAGGCTCCCGGCAGAAACCCGATCCGAAGCATATCGACATCCATGCCCTTGGCCATCTGCCGCGCCCATCCAAGGTTGACCTCGGTGTCGGCAAAAGCGCCCTGTTCCTGATGCGGCGGATCACTGATGCGCGGGGTGCCCTGACCGTAGGCGAGGTGCCGACCGAAGTTCCTTTTTCGCCAGCCCGCTATTTCGTCGTGTTCGACGTCCCCTCGATAGAACTGCGCGGCGAACACGCCCACAAGCAATGCCAGCAGTTTCTGATCTGCCTGCACGGCTCCTGTCGAGTGCTGCTCGATGATGGGCGGAACCGCTGTGAAGTCACACTCGACCGGCCTGACATGGGGGTGTTCATGCCGGAAATGATCTGGGGCACACAGTATCGCTACAGCCCGGACGCTGTCCTGCTCGTCTTTGCCTCCCGTACCTACGAGGCCGAGGATTATCTGCGGACCTATGACGATTTCCTCACAGAGCTGGAAAGGCGCCGATTATGAACATTCCCTTCCTCGACCTCGGCGCCGCCTATCGTGAGCTAAAGACCGAGATCGACGCGGCCATCCACCGTGTTCTCGACTCGGGCTGGTACATCCTCGGGCCCGAGGTGGAAGCGTTCGAGGCTGAATGGGCTGCCTATTGCGAGGCCGATCATGCGATGGGTCTGGCCAACGGGCTTGACGCACTGATCCTCGCTTTGCGTGCGTTGAACATCGGCCCGGGGGACGAGGTGATCGTGCCGTCGAACACCTACATCGCCACCTGGCTTGCAGTAACGGCGGTCGGCGCGCGGCCGGTGCCAGTGGAACCCGATCCCGCCACCCACAACATCGACCCTGCCCGCATCCCCGCCGCGATCACCCCGGCGACACGGGCGCTGCTGCCTGTCCACCTTTATGGCCAGCCTGCCGACCTTGACCCCATCCTTGCGCTCGCCCGCCAGCACGGCCTTGCGGTGATCGAAGATGCGGCCCAAGCCCATGGCGCGCGCTACAAGGGGCAGCGCATCGGGGCGCATAGCGATATCGTGTGCTGGAGTTTCTATCCCGGCAAGAACCTGGGCGCCTTGGGTGATGGCGGGGCGATCACCACGAACCGCGCCGATCTGGCCGACCGTATCCGCGTTCTGCGCAACTACGGCAGCCGCGTGAAATATGTGAACGAGGTGCAAGGCGTGAATTCACGTCTGGACCCGATTCAGGCCGCTGTCCTGCGGGCCAAGCTGCCGCATCTGGATGCTTGGACAGACCGCCGCCGCGCGATTGCCGCCGCCTATGCCGAAGGGCTGCGGAACAGCGGGTTGATCCTGCCGCATGTTCCCAATTGGGCCGCACCGGCATGGCACCTTTATGTCGTGCGCGCGACCGACCGTGACGGGCTGCAGAAACGACTGGCTGACGCGGGTGTCGGCACACTGATCCACTATCCGATCCCGCCGCACATGCAGGCCGCCTATGCAGACCTCGGTTTCGCACCTCAGGCCCTGCCGCTGGCCCGCCAACTGGCGGGCGACGTGCTGAGCCTGCCGATCGGGCCGCACCTGCCGATGGCAGATGCAGCGCGGGTGGTCGACGCAAGCCGGGTTGCCTGCGCGTGAGCGGATCGTCCTACAGCACGATCCTGCGATCCTCCTCGATCATCGGGGGCGCGCAGGTCATCAACATTGCAGTCAGCCTCGTGAAGATGAAGGTTGTGGCGGTGCTGCTCGGGCCTGCGGGCGTCGGGCTGGTGGGGCTGTACCTCAGCCTGATGCAGACCGCCTCGTCCATCGCGGCACTTGGGATCGGAACCGTCGGGACGCGCCAGATTGCAGCCGCCCATGCCGAGGGCGGGAACGAGGCGGTGGGCCGAACACGCCGCGCGCTGTTCTGGGGCACCATGGGGCTTGCGCTGATGGGGACCGCGCTGTTCTGGCTATCCAGCGGCTGGATCGCGCGGGTGGTTCTGGCAGACGAATCCCGCACGGGGGATGTGGCATGGCTCTCCCTCGGCGTCGGGCTGACAGTGGCGGCCGGGTCACAGGGAGCGCTGCTGACAGGCCTGCGGCGTATCGGTGATCTGGCGCGGATCAACGTGGGGGCGGGCCTCATCGGCGCCGCGCTCGGTGTGCTGGCCCTGTGGCTTTGGGGCGGCCAAGGCCTGATCGCCATGGTGTTGGTCGCGCCACTCGCCTCTTTTCTGTTGGGCCACCTCTACGTCGCCCGGCTTGGTCCACCTGCCGGCCCCCCCACCCGCCTTCCCGAGATGTCGCGCGAATGGCGGGACATGGTCACGTTGGGCTTTGCCTTCATGCTCAGCGGCCTTGTCACAACGCTGGGCCATCTGGCCGCGCGGACGCTCGTACAACGCGAGTTGGGGGCCGAGGCTTTGGGCCAGTTCCAGGCCGCGTGGGCGATCGGGATGACCTATCTTGGGTTCGTCCTTGGCGCGATGGCGACCGACTACTACCCCCGCCTGACTGCGGCCATCCGCGACCACACCACCGCCACCCGCCTTGTCAACGAACAGACCGAGGTCGCGCTTCTCCTCTGCGCGCCGGTGCTGCTGGCGATGCTCGGCCTTGCGCCATGGGTCATTCATCTGCTGTATTCCCCCGAGTTTGCCGCTGCGGTCGAGATCTTGCGCTGGCAACTTCTGGGCGACATCCTCAAGGTGATGAGCTGGCCGCTCGGCTTTGTCATCCTGACTTCTGGCGCCGGCAAGACCTTTGTCCTGACCGAGTCTCTGGGCATGGGCGTCTTCGTTCTTGGTGTGCTGATCGGCCTGCCGCTGATCGGTGTTACGGCCACCGGGCTGGCGTTTCTGGCACTTTACGTCGCCTACCTCCCCTTGGTCTGGTGGCTGGGCGGGCGCCGGATCGGCTTTCGCTGGACCCGCGCGGTCAAGGCGCAGGCGCTGGCAGTGATGGGCGCGGCTGTGGCGGTGGATATCGCCGCGCGCTGGTCCGAACCGCTGGGCGCAGTGCTTGGTGTGGGTCTGGGGGTTGCAACAGGGCTATGGGCGCTGACGCGCCTGTCCTCCATGGCGGAAGCGGGGGGGCGGCTGGGCCGCATCGCGCGCGTCGGGGAAAGGGTAAAGGGATGGATAATCAAGCTTTGACGCGGACCTACGGCAACACCGACCTGCCCGAGGGCACGCCAGACCGCCCCCTCGTCACCTTTGCCCTCTTTGCGTACAATCAGGAGAATTACATCCGCGAGGCGGTGGAGGGCGCGTTTTCCCAGACCTATTCCCCCCTTGAAATCATCCTGTCGGACGATTGTTCCAGCGACCGGACCTTCGAGATCATGGAGGAGATGGCGCGGGAGTATCAGGGGCCGCATCTTCTGAAGGTGAGAACCGCGAGCAAGAATGCCGGAATTGGTGCGCACGTCAATCTAGTGGCTGGCTTATCACAGGGCGAAATTATTGTTTTTGCTGCCGGCGACGACGTTTCATTACCGCATCGCACGGTAGAACTCCTTATGGCGTTTCGGAACACTCCAAACTCACATTTCGCCTGCTCGGATATGGGCGTTGTTGCGTAACTCACGCCTGAGGCGTGGCTGCCCCTTTCCCCATCGACGTCAGGCGACGCGGACAATCTCGGCGGTGCCGAGAGCGTTGAAGCGGTTCATGAGTGCGACGCGGATGTGGATTTCGGCGGTCTGGCG
>JAUXPG010000456.1 GCA_030683915.1 Gemmobacter sp. | reverse complement strand
CCTTCAACGGCACTTCATTCCCAACATGCTACGGGACAGAGTTCACCTCGAACGCGATCCTGACCTTCGCGGATGACCGCAAGATCGACTGGCACTACATCGCGCCGGGCAAGCCGACCCAGAACGCCTTCATCGAGAGCTTCAATGGTCGGTTGCGCGACGAGCTTTTGAACGAGACGCTGTTTGCGTCCCTGAACCACGCCCGCGCCACGCTCGAAGCCTGGCGCAAGGACTACAACACCGCGCGACCACACTCGGCCCTCGGCTACCAGACCCCCGCAGGCTTCGCACTGCACCTGACCACCGCAATCGCCCGACCCGCTGCACGCGATGAGGGTTCCGCGCGCCGGGCGATTGCTCAACACACGCCGAAAGGCGTAAATCAGCTACCGGCTCCGGTCGCAGCTGGATGAAAGTTCAGTGGCAGGTCTGGTGCACTTGGGTGACGCAGCGACGGATCGACTCCGCCTGACGCAAGTCGAGAGGATGCACCGTCACTTGCAACCCAGCGAAGCTGGCCTGCACTGCGCCTGGGTCTTCATGGCCCTCCACATAGGTCAACGCAACCGTGGCGCCAAATGCGGCCAGACGTTCGACCGTAGCCCGACCAATTCCGCCGGTGCCACCGGTCACAAGCGCGGTACGTCCGGTAAGGTCGTAAGGGGAGAGGAGGTCAGCAATCATTCAGGAGTCTCCCGTCTTCGATAAGCCAAGGAACCTTGCGGCCGAGTTGGCGCTGGCATCGTCAGGCGCACTCCGGGCCCATGCCGTCTATCCGTTGCGGCCCTGTCGCGCCGATCCCGCATTCCATACGCCGCGACTGTTCAGGTCTCAGATCACGCCGAGCATGCGCATGGATTCGGCCACCCGCACAAACCCCGCGATGTTGGCCCCCAGAACATAGTCGCCCGGTGCGCCGTATTCTTCTGCTGTCTCGTAACATGTGTCATGGATGCCGCGCATGATGCTGGCCAACCGGGCTTCGGTCTGCTCGAAGGTCCAGCTGTCGCGGCTGGCGTTCTGCTGCATCTCCAGAGCCGAGGTGGCAACTCCGCCCGCGTTCGCAGCCTTGCCCGGCGCGAACATCACGCCTGCATCCTGGAACGCTTTGATGGCCTCGGGCGTCGAGGGCATGTTCGCACCCTCCCCGACAGCGATCACGCCATTGCGGATCAGTGCGGCGGCATCCTTGCCAGAGAGTTCGTTCTGGGTGGCAGAAGGCATTGCCACATCACAAGCGGTGTCCCAGATCGAGCCGTTCTCACAGGCGATGAAGTGCGCTCCTTCGCCCTTGCGCCGCGCGTATTCAGAGATGCGTTCGCGGCGCACGTTCTTGATGTCTTTCAACAAATCGAGATCGATGCCGTTCTCGTCCAGAACATAGCCCGAGCTATCGGAGCAGGCGATGACCTTTCCACCGTAGGACTGCACCTTTTCGATCGTGTAGATGGCCACGTTGCCGGACCCTGACACCACGACCTGCTTGCCGTCAAAGCTGGTGCCCTTGGTTTGCAGCATCGCCTGCACAAAGTAGGTGTTGCCGTAGCCGGTCGCTTCGGTCCGCGCGCGTGACCCGCCATAGGCCAGCGCCTTGCCGGTAAATACCCCGGCCTCGAAGCGGTTGTTCAGGCGCTTGTATTGGCCGAACATGTAGCCGATCTCCCGCCCGCCCACGCCGATGTCGCCGGCAGGAACATCTACCTGTTCGCCCAGATGGCGGTGCAGTTCGGTCATCAGCGACTGGCAGAAGCGCATGATTTCGGCGTCGGACCGGCCCTTGGGGTCGAAGTCCGACCCACCCTTGCCACCGCCGATGGGCATGCCGGTCAGCGCGTTCTTGAAGGTCTGCTCAAAGCCCAGAAACTTGATGATGCCCAGATTCACCGAAGGGTGAAAGCGCATCCCGCCCTTGTAGGGCCCGAGCGCCGAGTTAAACTGCACGCGGAAGCCGCGGTTGATCCTGACCTGACCTTTGTCATCCACCCAGGGAATGCGGAAGATGATTTGGCGTTCCGGTTCGCAGATGCGTTCGATCAGCGCGTGATCGAGGTAATGCGGATGCTTTGCGACCACGCGGCCAAGACTTTCCAGCACCTCATGGACGGCTTGGTGGAACTCCGGCTCACCGGCGTTACGCCGGACCACTTCGCTCAGGATCGGCTGCAATTTTTCGTCGATACCAGTCATGGTGAGTTTTTCCAGCTTGTGCGACTCCGCCTTTTACTTACTGCACAAAAATTACGCGTTACAGGGCAAAGTGCTGGAATCTTGATCGCGCGCCTTCATTTGACGGGCTTGAAGAACGGTTGCTCGGACCGACTTGCATGAACCACCGGAATGGGGTGGGCCTGTTGCGGAACTGCTCCGCGTGCCACACGCTGTAAGGCCGTGGAGAATGCCCGAAAAGCCGGTGTCGGCACCTCGTCGGCGAGGCTCATCACGCCGATGGCCCCCATCGTCGGGCTTGTTTCGACGTCCAGCCTGAGCAGCCGCCCCTCGCCGATGTCGTTCAGAACCACGCCGCGACTGATGACCCAGACCGTTCCCGGGTCAGCCAAGGTCAGTGCCCGCCCGAGCGCCGGCGAGGCCGTTTCGATCCGGTTTGCGAACAACGGCACTCCGCGGGCAATCAGCATGCGCGCCACCAGCGGGCGGATAGCGGAATCGGGTGGAGGATAGAGCACCCGGAAGGCGGCCAGATCCTCCAGTTGCTTGACGGTTGCCGCCGGGCTGCCGGGGGCGGCGACGATGACGACCTCCTCGGCATAAAGCTGGCGGAACACCAGCCCCTGCATCGATTCCGGTGTGCCGAGCCGGCCGACAACCAGATCGAGCTTTCCGCTGCGCAGGCGCGATGTCAGGTCGTAGTGCGGCCCTTCGTGCAATTCCAAGAGGGTGTCGGGGTTGCTGCGCGCAAAGGCCAGCACCGCCGGTGGCAGCAGACTGGAGGCCACGCTGGGCAGTGCACCGACCGACAGCTGTGCCCTGCTGGTGCCGCCCGCGCGCACGCTGCGCAGGCCGTGGCGCAGTGCGGCGGTCGACTGTTCGGCGAACTGCAGAAAAATCTCGCCTTCCTGCGTCAGCCTGGCACCTGCACGGTCGCGGTCCATCAGCGCAACTCCGAGGATGTCTTCCAACTCCTTGAGGGTCTTGGATATTGCCGGTTGCGACAGGCGCATCTCCTCGGCCGCGCGCTTCAGGCTTCCTGAGCGGGCGATGGCGCTGAACGTGTCCAGATGGCGAAACTTGATCCGTCGATCCATTTAGTTGCCCAAAATGGAATGCATAGGTCGGCATTATTCATTTTTCCTGCCGCATTCAACATGCAAAAATCGGCCAACCGATCAGGAGGGTGCCATGAAGACGCAAGTTGCAATCATCGGTGGGGGGCCGTCGGGTCTTTTGCTGTCCCAGCTTCTCCACCGGCGCGGAATTGAGAGCGTCGTGCTGGAACGCAAGACCAAGGATTACGTCTTGGGCCGGATTCGGGCAGGCGTACTGGAACAGGGTCTTGTGCGCCTCCTGGAGGAAGCGGGCTGTGCCGCTCGGCTGCACGCCGAAGGTCATGTCCACGGCGGCACGCTGATTTCCTATGGTGACCAGATGTTCCGGGTGGATTTCACCGAGCACACCGGCACCCCCGTCATCGTCTATGGCCAGACCGAGGTGACCCGCGATCTGTATGCCGCGCGCGAGGCTGCGGACGGTATCATCGAATACGAGGTCGAGGATGTCGTGATCCATGCCGCGGATACCGACGCGCCCTATGTGACCTACACCATCCACGGGCAGCCGCGGCGCGTCGACTGCGATTTCGTGGCCGGCTGCGACGGGTTCCACGGGGTCAGCCGGCAGACGATTCCGCTGGATGTGCGCAAGGAATACGAAAAGGTTTATCCCTTTGGCTGGCTCGGCATCTTGTCGGAAACACCGCCGGTTAACCACGAGCTTGTGTACGCCAATTCGCCCCGCGGTTTTGCGCTGTGTTCGATGCGCAACGAACACCTGAGCCGCTATTACATCCAGTGTTCGCTGAGCGACAGGCCTGAAGACTGGACGGACGAGGCATTCTGGCAGGAACTGAAACGCCGCATCCCGGCCGACCAAGCCGAGAAACTGGTGACCGGCCCCAGCATCGAAAAATCCATCGCGCCCTTGCGGTCTTTCGTAACCGAACCGATGCGCTGGGGGCGGCTGTTCCTGTGCGGGGATGCCGCGCATATCGTGCCGCCGACGGGGGCCAAGGGACTGAACACCGCAGCGTCGGATGTGCATTACCTGTACACCGGGCTGCGCGAATTCTACGAAACAGGGTCCAGCGCCGGAATCGACAGCTATTCCCAAAAGGCGCTGGCGCGGGTGTGGAAGGCGGAACGGTTCAGCTGGTGGTTCTCGTCGCTGATGCACCGTTATCCGGACCAGTCCGAATTCGACTTGAAGATGCAGGTGGCCGATTTGGAATTCCTGCGCTCCAGCAAAGCCGCGCAAAAGGCCATGGCCGAAAACTACGTCGGGCTGCCCTATTGATGCGCACGGTGCAGGCCAACGGGGTGTGGCTGCATGTCGCGGACAGCGGGCCAGTCGGCGCGCCTGCGGTGCTGTTCGCCAACTCGCTGGGCACCGACCTGCGGCTCTGGGATGCCGTCCTGCCGCATCTGCCAGAAGGGCTGAGGTATGTGCGGTATGACAAGCGCGGTCACGGCCTGTCGGAGACACCGCCCGGTCCTTGGACCATCACCGATCTGGCGCAGGATGCCGCAGGATTGGTCGATACGCTGGCCCTGGGGCCGGTCGTGTTCGTGGGCCTGTCCATAGGCGGCATGATCGGCCAGCATCTAGCGGTCACGCGCCCCGATCTGGTGCGCGCGCTGGTGCTGTCGAACACCGCCGCGCGCATGGGCGATCCGGGCATGTGGGCCGCGCGGATGGCGATGATCCAGGCCGACGGGCTTGGCGCGCTGGAAGGCGCCATCCTTGACCGCTGGTTCGGCCCCGCATTCCGCCGCCGTCCCGAGGCCGCGCTCTGGAGCGCGATGCTGACGCGCACGCCCCGGGATGGCTATCTAGCTTGCTGTGCGGCCATCGCCGCCGCCGACCTGACCGCGCAGACCGCCCGCCTGCGCCTGCCCGCGCTGGCGATCGCGGGAGAGTGCGATGGCGCAAGCCCCCCTGATTTGGTCGAAGCCACCGCCCGTCTGATCCCCGGCACGCCGTGCCATGTCATCCCAGGGACAGGCCATCTGCCGTGCGTAGAGGCTCCGATGGCCTTTGCCGAACGTCTGACGCCTTTCCTGAAGGACCACACCCATGGCTGAGCGACACGACACCGGCATGGCCACGCGTCGCGACGTGATGGGCGATGCGCATGTCAACCGCGCGCAAGCCGCGACTTGGGATTTCGATGCGTCTGGCCCTGCTGGCCGAGGGAATCCCCCCAGACCGGTCCACCGTTTTGACATCCGCCTGCAAGGCGACGACGAAATTTTTTCGATGTATGAGGACGCGCCCGTGACTACCCCCTGCATCATCTGCGTTGCCATCACCGGCAGCCTGCCAACCAAGGCCAACAACCCTGCGGTCCCGATCACCGTGACCGAACAGGTGGAATCGACCCACGAGGCGTTCGAGGCGGGTGCCACCGTCGTCCACGCCCATGTCCGCAACGATGACGAAACGCCATCTTCGGACCCTGAGAAGTTCGCCCGCCTCAAGGAGGGGCTGCAAAGACACTGCCCCGGCATGATCATCCAGTTCTCGACAGGCGGTCGCTCAGGGGCGGGCCGCACCCGAGGCGGCATGCTTTCACTGGGGCCCGATATGGCTTCGCTTGCCGTAGGGTCGAACAACTTCCCGACCGGCGTCTACGAAAACCCGCCCGATCTGGTGGACTGGCTGACCTCCGAGATGCTGGCCAATCAGGTGAAGCCCGAGATCGAGGCATTTGACCTCAGCCACATCCTCAAGGCGCGCGAGATGTCGGACAAGGGGCAGCTCGCGGGCACGCCTTATGTGCAGTTCGTCATGGGCGTGAAGAACGCGATGCCGGTGGACCGGAATGTGTTTGATTATTACATCCGCACCGTGCAGCGCCTGTTCGGCCCGGATGCGCCGTGGTGCGCGGCTGGCATCGGGCAGCATCAGATCCCGGTGAACGAATGGGCGGTGGCCGCAGGTGGGCACGCCCGCACGGGGTTGGAGGACAACGTCCGTCTGGACCGTGACCGTCTGGCTCCCTCGAATGCCGCTCTGGTGCGCCGGGTGGCGGATATCTGCAACCGCCAGGGCCGCCCCGTCGCCGACTGGCGCACGGCGCGGCGCATCCTCAGTCTTCCGGTTCAGGGGGCAGCAGCATGAACAAACTCTACCCAACCGCTGCTGAGGCGCTCAACGGTCTGCTGCGCGATGGCATGCTGATCGCCGCTGGGGGCTTTGGCCTGTGCGGCATTCCCGAACTGCTGATCGCGGCGATCCGCGATGCGGGCACGAAGAACCTGACGGTGGCG
>JAUXPG010000413.1 GCA_030683915.1 Gemmobacter sp. | reverse complement strand
ACGTGGTCCCACGCGACATCTGCCTCTTTCGTGACAGTCACGAAATCATTGCCCAGAAACACCCCTGTCACCCCGCCGGTGGCGAAGATGCGCCGCGCCAGCGGAGAGGTTGCCGCCGCATCGGCCGAGGGGAAATCGGCTGTGCCAAGGTCCATCACGGTCTGGCCCGGCAGGAACTTCAGCGTGGCAGGGTTGGGCGTGGTTTCGGTCTGGATGAACATGACGGGCCTCCGGGCTTTGCAGCGGATATGCGCCTGCCCCCCCGACCTGTCAAGCGCGGGGGCGCGAAACCGGGGCAAGGTGGCGGGCCGCCGCCCCCGGCGCGCAGGATCAGCCGCGCGCCAGACTGGCCGCTGCCGCCGAAGCCCCGCCCCCGCCATGCGCGATGCCGAGCGCGTTCAGTCCGGCCTCCATCACCGCCAGCGTGCCCAGCACCATATGGGCGTTGACGTGCCCCATGTGGCCAACGCGCAGGAACCCGTGCCAACGGGGATCATCGGGTGAGGCCATTCCCAGCCCGATGCCCAGCGTCACCCCGCACTCCGCCTCGCACCATTGGCGCAGGCGGGTGGCATCGGGTTCGGTGATCCGCGCGGCGGTCACCGACCGCGCCCGCGCCACCGGGTCGGCGATGTTCAGCGCGATGTGCGGCGCGCCCTGCCCCCATGTTTCGAACGCGGCCCAGACGGCGCGGGCCAGACGGTCGTGCCGGGTCCAGGCGTGCTCCAACCCCTCCTCATGCACCAGCATGTCCAGCGCCTCGCGCAGGCCGAACAGGTGGTGTGTGGGGGCGGTGCCGTTGAAGTTCTGCCAGAACTCGGTGGCGGCGGCGCGGGGGCGCCAATCCCAGTAAGGGGTCCGCAGGTCGGACGTGGCGCAGCGCGCCATTGCCTTGTCCGACAACCATACGAAACCAAGCCCCGGCGGCACCATCAGCCCCTTCTGGCTGGCCGCGACCATGACGTCCACGCCCCAGGCATCGAATTCGAACCTGTCGCACCCCAGCGAGGCGATGCAGTCCACCGCCAGCAAGGCGTCGTGGCCGGCGGCGTCGATCGCTGCGCGCACGGCCGCCACGTCGTTGAGCACCGAGGTTGCCGTATCCACATGGGTCAGCAACACCACCTTGATCCGGCCTTCGCGGTCGGCCCGCAAGGCGGCTTCCACCTGCGCGGGGTCCACCGGCCCCCGGCGGCCAAAGTCGATGGCCTGCACCTGCACGCCCATGTCGCGCGCCTGCTGGCCCCAGCCTTCGCCAAACCGCCCGGTCACCAGCGACAGCGCGACATCGCCGCGCGAGAACAGGTTGACGTTGGCGGCTTCCCACGCGCCATGGCCATTTGCGATATAGATCGCCACATGCTGGTTGGTGCGGGCCACGGCCTTCAGATCGGCCTTCAGCCCCGGCAGCATGTCAACCAAAGGCCCCGCATAGATGTTGGGCGCGGCGCGGTGCATGGCGTTCAACACCCGGTCGGGCATGACGGAAGGTCCGGGAATGGCCAAGTGCGGGCGGCCCTGGGACAGGCTCATCGGGTTCTCCTGCGCGGTTGCCCGCCATGGCTAGGCCGCGCCGGGGGCAAGGTCAACGGCCTGTCCGCATCGCCCGGTCCAGATGCCGCAGCATCCGGCGCTCGATCTGCCGGTGCGCCGGCCGACCGGCCACCCTTAGACCCGGCCAAAGTGGTTGTGTGAAATGATCGAGGCCGTGATCGCAAGCATCGGCCCCGGAGCAGGTGACTGCGATCATCACATTTAGATGCCGTTCGCGTTCGGCCCGCAACGCAGCGCACCTGCAGCACAGCGGCGCCTCATCCCAGACGGCGAAGCAAAGCGATCAGCGTCGCCGCCTCGACCCGGTTCAGCGGTGCCAAGGTCTGCGCGGTGATGTCTTGCGCGACCGCGAGGCACCGGGCAACAAGGGCGGCGCCGTCATCCGTCAGGCGCACCTCCAGCATCCGGCGGTCCGCCTCTTGCGACGTGCGCCGGACAAGGCCCCGCTGTTCCAGCCGCCCCAGCACGCCCGAGATGGTGGCATTGTCCATCGCGGTGGCCCGGCCCAGCGCGTTCTGGGTGCAGGGGCCGGTTTCCCCCAGCTTGGCCAGTGCTGCGAATTGGCGGGCGGTCAGCCCGTCGGGCATGGCCGCAGCAAAGATCGCGAGGTGTCGCTGCTGCGCCCGGCGCAGCAGGAACCCGACCTGATCGTCAAGGACATATGCCATGCCGCTTGCCCCTTGTGCCGCGCCGCTGATCCGGGGGGATGCCACAGCCGGGCCAGTCAGGCAAGGCGGGCTTGACGCCGCACGGCGCATGCGGCCCCATTGCGCCATGACCTTACCAGCCCTCGAATCCCTGATCCGCACCCGTGCCGCACACACTCCCCGCCTTGTCGTGGCGCTTGCCGGTGCGCCCGGCGCGGGCAAATCCACGCTGGCCGAGGCACTGGCGACGCGGCTTGGGCCGCTGGCGGCGGTGATGCCGATGGATGGCTACCATCTGGACAACGCGGTGCTGGATGCGCGCGGCCTTCGCGCGCGCAAAGGAGCGCCCGAAACCTTTGACGTGGCTGGCTTTACCCGTGATCTGGCACGGCTGCGCGCAAGGACGGAACCCGAGGTTCTGGTGCCGGTCTTCGACCGTGCCGCCGACCTGTCGCGCGCCGCCGCGCGGGCAATCGGGGCGGACGTGCCGGTGATCCTTGCCGAAGGGAACTATCTGCTGCTCGACGAGCTGCCTTGGTCGGCGCTGGCGGGGCTGTTCGATCTGACGGTATTTCTGGACGTGCCCGAACCCGTGCTGGAATCCCGGCTGGTGCAGCGCTGGCTGGACCACGGGTTGCCGCCCGACCTGGCGCGCAACCGGGCGATGGGCAACGACATTCCCAACGCGCGGCGGGTGGTGCGCGGCTCGCGCGCGGCGGATATGGTGCTGCGCCTCTGATGTCTCTGACCAGTCAAGGCGCCGCGCGGCTGGCGGCCACGTCGTCATTCGGGGTTAAAAACGCGCCCTGATCAATCAGGAACCGGCTGGTCAGCGGCAACGCCGCCGCCCCCAGCGGGCGCGCCTCGGGGCCAAGGGTGCCGGCCAACACCTCGGGCATTTCCAACCCCGACAGGTTCAGCCCGGCCAGCGCGGCGATGACGGCCGCCTGCATGCGGGCGCGCACATCGGGCGGCAGCCAGCCGTCGATCACCACGGCGGGAAAGTCGATGACCGACAGGCTGGCCACCACCGCCTGCGCGATGGCACGCGCCGCACCGTCGACCCAGGCATCGAGCACACGCACCGGCACCGCCCAGCGGTCTGGCGACGCCCACAGCAGGTCGGGGCTGAACCCCGCCTCAGACAGCGCGCGCTCCAGCACCGCGATTGATGCAAGGTCGATCA
>JAUXPG010000387.1 GCA_030683915.1 Gemmobacter sp. | reverse complement strand
GGTCACGTTCTTTTCGGCGCTGGGGTTCGGCGCGCGGTTGCTGGCGCCGGTCTTTGCCCAGCCCCGCGCGTGGGTGGTGCTGGAGGCCGGGATCGGCCTGACCATGTGGGCCATCGCGGGCACGTTGATGCTGCGCGGCGTGGCGGATTGACCGGCGGCGCAATCCGGGGCAGAAGGCGCCATGCCGATTTACAAGATCTTCCGTCGCCCCGAATGGGATGCGTTCAAGGCCGCAGGTGCCACCCGAGGCGCGCCGGTGGACCTTGCCGATGGCTATATCCATTTCTCGACCGCCGCGCAGGTGGCGGAAACGGCGGCGAAACATTTCGCCACCGAAAGCGACCTTGTGTTGCTGGCGGTTGACCCGGCCCGGCTGGGCCCGGCGCTGAAGTGGGAACCGTCGCGCGGGGGGCAGCTGTTTCCGCATCTCTACCGCCCGCTGCGGCTGGAAGATGTGATGTGGGACAAGTCGTTGCCGCTGGGTGCGTCGGGCCACATCTTTCCCGAAGGTGTCTGGTGAACGCGGTCGAACGGCTGGGCCTTGCCGCGCTGCACCGGCTGGACCCGGAAACCGCGCATGGCCTGTCGCTGCACGCGCTGCGGTTGGGGGTGGTGCCGCTGCCGGGGCTGGTCACATCGCCCCGGTTGCAAACCACGCTGGCGGGGCTGGCGCTTGCGAACCCGGTCGGGCTGGCAGCGGGGTATGACAAGAACGCGGTGGCGCTGGGACCGCTGGCGCGCGCGGGCTTCGGGTTTGTCGAGGTGGGCGCCGCGACGCCCCGGCCGCAGCCGGGCAACCCGCGCCCGCGCCTGTTCCGCCTGACCGAAGATGCGGCGGTCATCAATCGCTTCGGGTTCAACAACGAGGGTGCGGCGGCCATTGCCGCGCGCTTGGCCGCGCGCGTGCGCGGGCCGGTGCCGGTGGGGCTGAACCTTGGGGCGAACAAGGACAGCACCGACCGCGCGGGCGATTTCGCCGCCGTGCTGGCGCAGTGCGGTGCGCATGTCGAGTTCGCCACCGTCAACGTGTCGTCGCCCAACACCGAAAAGCTGCGCGACTTGCAAGGCCCTGCCGCGCTGGCAGCCCTGCTGGGCCGGGTGATGGAGGCGCGCGCCGCGCTGCCCCGCCCCATCCCGGTGTTCCTGAAGATCGCGCCCGACCTGAACCCCGACGAGATTGCCGCGTTGGCCGAGGTGGCCGTGGCCGCCCGGGTGGATGCCATCATCGCCACCAACACCACCTTGTCGCGCGACGGTCTGACAAGTGCGAACCGGGCCGAGGCCGGGGGACTGTCCGGCGCGCCGTTGTTCGAAAAATCAACCCGCGTGCTGGCGCTGCTGTCTCAGGCGACGGGCGGGCGGTTGCCCTTGGTCGGGGTGGGTGGCATCGGATCGGCCGCGCAGGCGGTGGAAAAACTGCGCGCCGGGGCCTCGGCGGTGCAGCTTTATTCCGCGTTGGTCTATCGCGGGCTGTCGCTGGCCGGTGACATTGCCCGCGGCATCGACCGCGCGCTTGCGGCGCAGGGCCTTGGCAATGTGGCGGACCTGACGGGAACGGGCCGCGGCGACTGGTTGTGACGCCTTATGCCGCCTGCGCCTGCGCGCCGGGGTGAAACGGCACGATGGTGACGCCCGCACCTTCGAACACGCAAAAGCTGCCCGGTGGCACCGGGTCCCACCCGGCCTCGTCACGTTCCAGCGGTTCGGACACCACCGCCCGGCCACCGCGCGAGTCTGACCAGCGGTGATAGAGCGTGGGTGCCGCATCGTCCGAGGCATAGCGCACGGCATAAAGCCGCTGGCCATCGGAAAACGCCGCCGTCATCCGCAGATGCGGGGCGCAGCCCTTGTCGCGGCTCAGCGCCTCGAACCGGGCGACGGCACGGGCCATCGCGCCGCACGGGTCGGCATCCAGCCCTTCGGCCAGCGCGACGAGGAACAGCGCCTCGCTGTCGGTGGCGCCCTTGCGGTGGGCATACAGGTGATCGGGGATCATCATGTCGGCCTGACGGCGGAACCCTTCGTAACCTCCGACCTGCCCGTTGTGCATGAACGACCAGCGCCCCACCGTGAACGGGTGGCAATTGTTGCGGCTGGTCGCGGTGCCGGTGGAGGCGCGCACATGGGCCAGAAACAGGCCCGAGCGCACCTGCGCCACAAGGCTTTTGAGGTTGGGATCAGACCACGCGGGCATCACGTCGCGGTAAAGCCCCGGCTCGGCCCGGTCGGCATACCATGCGATGCCGAAGCCGTCGGCATTGATCGCGGTCTTGCATTCGCTGGCGCAGTGGCTTTGGCGGACAAGGGAATGGCCGGGGCTTGACACGATCTCTTCCAGAAAGATCGGCGCACCGGAATAGGCCGCCCAGCGACACATTGCATCCCTCCACCCGCCGTGACGACGGGACCAGTTCGTTGCGCGCAGCCTAGCAGCGGGCCGCGCACCTTGCACCACCCTGCGACAAATGTGTCACCCGAACGTTACCGACGCGCCACAGATCAGCCGGAGAACAGGAAATGCAGCACGTCGCCGTCCTGCACTTCGTAGGTCTTGCCCTCGACGCGGAATTTGCCGGCCTCTTTCGCGCCCGCCTCGCCCTTGCCGGCGATGTAATCGGCATAGGCGATGGTTTCGGCGCGGATGAAGCCCTTTTCGAAATCACCGTGGATGACTCCGGCGGCCTGCGGCGCCAGCATGCCTGCAAGGATGGTCCAGGCGCGCGCCTCTTTCGGGCCGACGGTGAAATAGGTCCGCAGGCCCAAAAGCTGATAGCCCGCGCGGATCAGCCGATCGAGCCCGGCCTCGTGCAGGCCCATTTCCTCAAGGAACATCGCCGCCTCGTCGGCGGGCAGCTGCGCCAGTTCCTCTTCGATCTTTGCGGAAATCACCACCGTCGCGGCGCCTTGGCGGGCGGCCATTTCGGCCACGCGCGCCGACTGGCTGTTGCCGGTGGCGGCACAGGATTCCTCGACGTTGCAGACATA
>JAUXPG010000385.1 GCA_030683915.1 Gemmobacter sp. | reverse complement strand
TGGACGGGAAGTGGGTGGAATGGAACAGGGGCGCGTCGATCGCCTCTTGCAGGTTCATGCCGTGGTGGACGTGGCGCAGGAACACCGCAAGCTGCCACTGGTCCTGCTGGTCGCCGCCCGGCGTGCCGAAGGCCAGCCGCGTGCCATCCTGATGCCATGCAAGCGATGGCGTGAGCGTCGTGCGCGGCCGCTTGCCGGGTTCCAGCGAAGTGGGCAGGCCGGGTTCCAGCCAATACATCTGCGCGCGGGAATTCAGGCAGAACCCCAGCCCCGGAACGGTCGGCGACGATTGCAGCCATCCGCCCGAGGGGGTGACCGACACCATGTTCCCTTCGGCGTCGATCACGTCGATATGCACGGTATCGCCGCGCTTTTCCGACAGATGGGCCATGGTGGGCTCATAGACCGCCTGATCGGTGCGGCTGTGCGCGGCCAGAAGCGCAAGCGTGCGGGCGCGCTGGTCCTCGAAACCCGGGATGGTGCCGGGGTTGAGGTCAAGGCTGGCGCGCGCGCCGATGAGTTTGCGGCGCGCGTCGGCATAGCCGGGCGAGAGCAGCACCTCCATCGGCACGCGGGCAAAGTCGGGGTCGCCGTAATACACCTCGCGGTCGGCATAGGCGAGTTTCTTGGCCTCCTCGACGGTATGGATGAAATCGGCGCCGCAGGGGTCCATCGCGGCAAGGTCGAAGCCCTTGAGCAGTTCCAGCGCCTGAAGGAAGGCGGGCCCCTGATTCCAGCCGCCGCATTTCGCCACGGTCCAGCCGTGGTACTCGAGCGTCAGCGGGTCTTCGTAGGTGGCGCTGTAGCCTGCAAGGTCGTCCGCCGACAGCACGCCCTTGTGGCGGTGGCCCGAGGCATCCATCACTTCGGCGGTGGCAAGGTAGCGCGCGATGTCTTCGGCCACGAAGCCGCGGTAGAACGCATCGCGGGCGGCGTCGATCTGGGCGTCGCGGCCCTTGGCGGATTCGGCCTGGTCCAGAATGCGGGTCCAGGTGTCGGCGAGCGCGGGGTTGGTGACGTTGGACCACGGTGCAGGTGGCGTGCCGCCCGGCATCCACGTGGCCTGCGAGGTGGGCCACTGCGTGCGGAAGAAATCAGCCAGCCCCGCGATGGTTGCGGCCACCCGCGGCAGCACCGGATGGCCGTTGCGGGCGTACCAGATCGCGGGTTCCAGCACATCGCGCAACGACAGGCGCCCGTAGTCGCGCAGCATCAGCATCCAGCCGTCCCACGCGCCGGGAATGACGGTCGCCAGCAGGCCGTCGCCGGGAATGACGTCAAGGCCCTGCGCCTTGTAATGCGCGATGGTGGCACCTGCGGGGGCGGGCCCCTGGGCGCATAGCACGCGGACCTTGCCGGTTGCCGCGGGCCACAACAGGGCGGGCATGTCGCCGCCCGGGCCGTTCAGGTGCGGTTCGAGCACCTGCAGCACAAGTCCGGTGGCCACGGCGGCGTCAAAGGCGTTGCCGCCCTGTTCCAGCATCTTCATCCCCACCGCCGAGGCGATCCAGTGGGTGGACGTGACCACGCCGAAGCGGCCCAGAATTTCGGGGCGGGTGGTGAATGTGGACATGGTTCCTCCGGAAGGTTCAGTGTTCGCGCGGGTCGAGCGCATCGCGCAGCCCGTCGCCCAGCATGTTGAAGCCGATCACCACGAGGAAAATCGCGGTGCCGGGCCAGACCGCCATCCAGGGCGCCTGTGACAGGAAGTTCTTTGCGGTGTTGAGCATGGACCCCCAGCTTGGCGCGGGCGGTTGCTGGCCAAGGCCAAGGAAGGACAGCGACGCCTCGGCGATGATGGCGGTGGCGACGGTCAGGGTGGCCTGCACAAGGATCGGCGGAATGACGTTGGGCAGGATGTAGCGCCCCATGATCGCCAGATGCCCCAACCCGATGGCGCGCGCGCCTTCGACGTAATCCTCGGTCTTGACCGACAGCACCTGACCGCGGGTGAGGCGGATGAAGATGGGCACCGCCGACAGGCCGATGGCGATCATGGCGTTGGTCAGCGAGGGGCCAAGAAACGCCGCAAGCGCGATGGCAAGGATGAGGAAGGGCATCGCCAGCAGCGCCTCGGTCGCGCGGGAAATCACGCCGTCGGTCCAGCCGCCGAAATACCCCGCCACAAGGCCGAAGGGCACCCCCACGGCGACCGCGATGCCGACCGACACCACACCCGCCAGCAACGACGCCTGTGCGCCCCAGATCATCCGCGATAGGATATCGCGCCCGATTTCGTCGGTGCCCAGCCAATGCGCCATCGACGGCGCCTTGCGGATGGCGCCCCAGTCGGTCGCCGCCGGGTCGGGGATGGGCAGCAGCGGCGCCAGCACGGCGATGGCGACGAAAAACGCCACCACGACGCCGCCGACCAGGGCGGCGGGGTTGCGGCGGAACTTGCGCCAGCTGCGGCTGGGTGCGCGGCGCGGAAGATCGGCAACAGCGGTCATAGCGCATCCCTCATCCGCGGATTGAGCAGGACATACAGCACATCCGCCAGCAGGTTCATCAGGATGAAGCCCACGGCGGTGACAAGCACCACGCCCTGCACCACGGCGTAATCGCGGTTGAACACCGCATCCACCACCAGTTTGCCAAAGCCCGGAATGGTGAAAATCTGTTCGGTCAACACAGCACCCGCCAGCAATTCGCCAAACAGCAGCGCCGTCAGCGTGACCACCGGCAACAGCGCGTTGCGAAAGGCGTGGCGCAGGATGACCCGGCGTTCGGCCAGCCCCTTGGCGCGGGCGGTGCGGATGTAGTCGGATTGCAGCACCCCCAGCATGGCCGAGCGCGTGTGCCGCATCAGCGCCGCCGCCAGCCCGGTGCCCAGCACAAGGCTTGGCATCAGCATGGTCTGGAACGAGCGTTTCAGATCGACAAACGGGCTTTCGTAGCCTGACGCGGGCAGCCAGCCCAGATTGACCGACACCAGCAGGATCAGCATGATGCCGAGCCAGAAGTTCGGCACCGAAAGCCCCGACAGCGCGACGATATTGGCCAGCCAGTCGGCCCATGTGCCCTTGCGCACCGCCGAGACGATGCCCATCGGAATGCCGATCAGCAGCGCCCAGAACATCGACATGATGGCAAGCTGGATGGTGACGGGCAGTTTTTGCGCGATGAGTTCGGTCACCGGCAGCCCCGTGCGCAGCGACATGCCCAGATCGCCGCGCAGCACATCGCCCAGCCACACGAAATACTGCACGAGGATCGGATCGTTCAGGCGGTATTTTTCCCGCAGAAACGCGATGGTGGCGGGGTCGCGGTCTTCGCCGGCCATGGCCAGCACCGGATCACCCGGCAACAGCTTTTGCAGCGTGAACACGAAGACCGACACAAGGATCAGCGTCGGCACCGCGATCAGCACACGGCGAAGGATGTAGCGCAGCATCGGTCCGCTTTCCGGGGTTGAAGACGCGGCCCCGCCCACGAGGCAGGGCAGGGCCGCAGGGGGAAGGCCGGGTTACTCGACCTTCACGCCAGCCAGACGGATCATGCCGTCGGGGTAGGGGACAAAGCCCGACACGCCGGCCTTCATCGCCCAGAGCCAGGTCTGGTGATAGAGGTAGATGATCGGCAGTTCCTCGGCCAGGATCTTGCCTGCCTCGTCATACTTGGCCTTGCGCACGGCCTGATCGGTGGAGGTGCGCGCCTCGTTCAGCAGGGCTTCGACCTTGTCGTTGCAGAACTTGCTGTCGTTCAGGCCACCCTTGCAGGTGACGAAGGCGTGGATGTTGCCATCAGGGTCGGTGCGGCCCGACCAGCCCACCTGCGTGGAGTCGTAGTTCCCGGCGGTCTGTTCGTTCAGCATGGTGGCGAATTCGGTCGCCTTGATGGAGATGTCGATGCCCGCTTCGGCGGCCATGGCCTGAATCACCTGCATCAGTTGCAGTTGCACCGGGTTGTTGGCGGCCTGCATCTCGATGGCAAGGCGGCCCGTCACCCCGGCTTCGGCCAGCAGGGCCTTGGCCTTGGCCACGTCGCGCGGTTGCACCGGGTTCGACTGGTCATACCAGACCGAGGTGGGCGGGAAGGGCTGGTTGCCGGGCGCATAGACGCCTTCGAACACCACCTGATTGACCACCTCGCGGTCGATGGCGAGGGACAGCGCCTGACGCACGCGGGCGTCCTTGCCGAACGGGGTTTCCGAGCGGGCGCCGTTGTTCACGTTGACGGTGATGCCCTGATAGCCTTGGCTGACCGCGCTTTCAAACTTCAGCGCCGCGTCGGCCTTGACGCCCGCCACATCCGACGGTGCCAACCGCTCGAGCATGTGCAGATCGCCCGAGCGCAGGTTGGCCAGCCGCACGGTGGTGTCGGGGATCGGCAGGAAGATCACGCGGTCGATGTGGACGTTGGCCGCGTTCCAGTGATCGGCGAACTTTTCGAGCACGATGCGGTCCTGGTCGATGCGTTCGACGAACTTGAATTCGCCCGAGCAGACCGGGTTCTTGCCAAGCCCTGCGCCCAGTTCCGCCGCCGCCTTGGGCGACACCAGCATGCCCGCGCGGTCGGAGAGTTGCGCCACCAGCGTGGCGTCGGGTTTGGTCAGGGTGAACACCACCTCGTGCTCGCCCGTCGCGGCAACGCTGGCGACCGAGGCGAGTTCCGACTTGCGGCGCGATTCCTCCAGCGTCTTGCCGCGCTCGATGTTGGCAACCACGGCGGCGGCGTTGATCGGTTCGCCGTCATGGAACTTCGCATCGGTGCGCAGTTTCATGGTCAGCGTCATGCCATCGGCGGACCACGCCCATTCGGTGGCCAGTTCCGGCACGAAGTTGCCCGCGTTGTCGATGTTCACCAGTTTGTCGCACAGCGATTCAAACACGATCCGCCCGACGAAGGTGCGCGCCTGCGCGGGGTCCAGCGCGTCGGGGTCTTCCTGCAGGCCGATGCGAAGGTCGGCGGCGGACACGTGGCCGGCAAAGGCGGCCGTGGCCAGCAGCGCGGCCCAGAGGGGACGTTGTCTCATGGCAGTCTCTCCTTGTTGGTCGGGGTCTTGGGCGGGGCGCTCATCTGACGATAAAGCGCAAATCGGCGGTCGGCGGCGGCGCTGCGGCCTTGGCCTGCGCGCGCGGCGGTCTGGGCCGGGGGCAGGGTGTCGGCGTGGTGGCAGGCGACGGCGTGGGCGCCGCCCTCCAGCACGGGCCGGGTGGTGGCGCAGATCTCGGTGGCAAAGGGGCACCGGGTGTGGAACTTGCACCCCGCAGGCGGATGCGCGGGCGACGGGATGTCGCCGCCCAGCACCGCGCGGGCAGCGCCCCGGCCCGGCACCGGCACCGGAATCGCGGTCAGCAGCGCGCGGGTGTAGGGGTGACGCGGCGCGGTGAACAGCGCCTCGGTCGGGCCCTGTTCCACCACCTCGCCCAGATACATCACGGCCACGCGGTCGGCCATGTGGCGGATCACCGCCAGATCATGCGCGATGATGATCAGCGTCAGGCCGAAATCGGCCTTCAGATCCTCCAGCAGGTTGACGATCTGCGCCTGCACCGACACGTCGAGCGCCGATACCGGCTCGTCCCCGATCACCAGTTTCGGCCCCGAGGCCAGCGCGCGGGCAATGGCAATGCGCTGGCGCTGGCCGCCGGAGAACTCGTGCGGATAGCGGTCGGCCATCTCGGGGCGCAGGCCGACGCGCGCCATCAGGTCGGCCACGCGGCCCCGGCAGGCGGCGGCCGACAGGCCCAGATGCAGGCGCATCGGTTCGGCAATGATGGACTGCACGCTCATGCGCGGGTTCAGGCTGGAAAACGGGTCCTGAAAGATGAACTGCATCTCGGCCCGCAAGGCGCGCATCTGGTCGGAGGGCAGCGCGGTCAGATCGCGGCCCTGATAGGTGACGCGCCCGGCGCTCGGGTCGATCAGCCGCAACAAAAGCCGCGCGAGGGTGGATTTGCCGCACCCGGATTCGCCCACGATGGCAAAGGTTTCGCCGGCGTTGACCGACAGCGACACGCCGTTGACGGCATGGATGGTCGTGCGCCGCGCCAGCCAGCCCCCGCCCGAGATGAACCGCTTCTCAAGCCCCTCGGTCTGCAGGATCACGCTCATGCGAAAGTCACCTCCAGCGGGGCGCGCAGGCAGGCGGTGGCGTGGCCTGCGGCGTCGGTGACCAGCGGCGGGCGGATGCTGCGGCAGGCGTCGGCCACGAAGGGGCAGCGGGTGGCAAAGCGGCAGCCCGCCGGCATGGCATGCGGCAAAGGCACCGACCCCGGTATGGTCAGCAACCGCCCGCTGCGCCCGGCGACCGATGGCATCGACCCCATCAGCCCCAAGGTATAGGGGTGCTGGGGGTCGTTGAAGATCGCCTCGACCGGGCCCTGTTCCACCACGCGGCCCGCATACATCACCGCCACTTCGTCGGCGATCTCGGCAACGACGCCCAGATCATGGGTGATCATCAGCAGCGCGGTGCCGGTTTCGGCCTGCAGATCGCGCATCAGGTCCAGAATCTGCGCCTGGATCGTCACGTCCAGCGCGGTGGTCGGTTCGTCCGCGATCAGCAGGTCGGGGTCATTGGCCAGCGCCATCGCGATCATCACGCGCTGGCGCATGCCGCCCGACAACTGGTGAGGGTAATCATCCAGCCGCTTTTCCGCTGCCGGCATCCGCACCTTGCGAAACATCTCGAGCGCGCGGGCCCGCGCCTCGGCCACGGAACAGCCCTTGTGGCGGCGCACCGCTTCGGCCACCTGATCGCCGATGGTGAACACCGGGTTCAGGCTGGTCATCGGTTCCTGAAAGATCATCGCGATGCGGTTGCCGCGCAGGTTTTACATCTGCGCGCGGTCCATGCCCACTAGGTCGGCACCGCGATAGTGCACCTGACCGTGGGTGACGGTGGC
>JAUXPG010000340.1 GCA_030683915.1 Gemmobacter sp. | reverse complement strand
GCGCCGACAAGATCGTGATGGGCACCGACTATCCCTATGACATGGCTGACTACGACCCTGTCGACCATGTGCTCAGCGCCGGGCTGTCCGAGGCGGATGTCGCCAAGATCGCCGGAGGCAATGCGCGCCGTCTGCTCGGCCTGGAGTGACCTGCGTCGCCCGGCAGAGCGATCTGCCGGGCGTCACATGCGTGACAGCAACAGCCCCGCCATCACGAGGCCGAGACCGGCCAGCCGCTGCCATGTGATGTCCTGCACCGTCAGGCCAAAGGCACCGATGCGGTCAAGCGCAAGTGCCGCGGCCAGTTGCGCAAAGATCACGGTCGCGGCGGCGGTCAGCGCGCCGGTTTGAGGCACGCTCCAGATCAAGGCGACGACGTAGCAGGCGCCCAGCGCACCGCCGACCCAGGCCCAAACAGGTGTCAGCGTCAGCGCGCCCGCCTGCGGCCCGACGCCTCGAACCAGGCAGACGGCCAGCAAGACCACGAAACCCACCAGAAAGTTGGCGCAGGCCGCAACGATGGGGTCGCCCAGCCCACGGGCAAGCGCGGCATTGATCGGTGCCTGCACCGACAGCGCCGCGCCTGCCGCCATAAGTGCGGCCAGTGCCAGAATGATTGTCGGCTGCACCTGGCTTCCCCTTTCCGATCACGCTGTCGTGCGGAAGCTCACCGCCCGAGTGCGGCGCGGAAGGCCGCCGCCGAGGCGAGGCTGCCATCAGGGGACAGAATGCCCGGATCGAAAGGCACCGGGCTTTGCCCCGCCGCGACCTTGCTCGGCCAGTGCGGATCGGCGAGCGCGGCCTTGGCCAGCGACAAGAAATCCGCCTCGCCCCGGTTCAGCAGCGCGCGGGCGGTTTCGGTGTCTTCCAGCTTGCCATTGGCGATGATCGTGCATCCGGCATGCCGACGTGCCAATCCCGCCAGTGACAGGCCGGTGCCAAAAACCGGGCCGCAGCCCAGGTGCGACGAGACGTGGATATAGCTGATCCCCGTGGCGTCGAGGGCCGAAAAGATCGTTGCTGCGTCGTCGGCGCCGCCGGGCCAGACATGCGACAGGTCGTTGACCTTGGTCTGTGAGATGCGGATGCCCACTGGCACATGTGCCGGCACTGCCGCCACAACCGCGTGCGCAACCTCGACCGCAAGGCGCAGGCGGTCGGTCAGCGTGCCACCCCAATCATCGGTACGCAGGTTCGTGTGATGCGACAGGAACTGATCGATCAGATAGCCATTTGCGCCGTGGATTTCGACCGCATCAAAGCCCGCCGTGACCGCGCGCGCGGCGGCGGCGGCAAAGCCTGCGATGATGTCGGGGATTTCGGCGGCGTTCAGTTCGCGCGGCGTGGGGTAGGGGCCCTTGCCGTGATAGCGCGGCGGCTGTTCGCCCGCAGGCTGCACGGCCGACGGGGCCACAGTCCCCGAGGCGAAGCGGTTGTGCATGGTAAGCGCCCCGCCATGCATCAACTGCGCTGCGATGCGGCCGCCTGCCTGGTGAACGGCCTCGACCACCGGGCGCCAGCCCTGGGCTTGCGCATCGGTGGCCAGCCCCGGCTGGTTCACGTAGCATTGCGAATATGCCGTATCGGGATAGGTGCCTTCGGTGATGATAAGGCCAAAGCCGCCCCGCGCGTATTCGGCGTAGTAGTCGGCCATCTGTGCGGTCGGTGTGCCATCCGGCGCGGCACTGATCCGAGTCATGGGTGCCACGATCAGCCGGTTGGGCAAGGGCAGGGTGCCCAGCCGCCCGGGTTCAAAAATCGGGTCAGATGTCATGACGCAAGGAAACCACGGATTTCGGTCAGGAAGCCCTCGGGCGATTGGACCTGCGGGCAGTGGCCGACTCCGGGCAGTTCGACCAGCTGTGCATTCGGGATGCCCGTCGCAAGTTGGCGCGACAGGGCGGGCGGTGTCGTTTGATCCTCCAGCCCGACCAGAACCAGCGTCCGATGGGTAATCTTGCCAAGGTGGGGCACATGATCCAGTGCAACCAGCGCGCCGCAAGCATTGGCAAAGAGTGTCGGGTCTGCCTTGGCCAGCGCGGCGCGGCGTTCCGCGATCACGGCAGGGGCAGCTTCGATATAGGCCGGCGGGAACATCCGCAGCATTGCGGCGTCCAGCACGCCCGACATGCCGTCGGCCAGCACCTTGGCCTGCAACCCGCGCAACGGCACCTTGGCCGGGTCGGGGAAGGCAGGCGCGGTGTCAACCAGCATCAGCCGGTCAATGCGCCCCGGATAATGCAGCGCCACGGACTGTGCCACAAAGCCGCCAAAGCCGTTACCAAGCAGATCGACCCGGTCCAGTCCCAACGCATCCAGAAACGCGGCGACGAAATCAGCATAAGCCTCGATCCGGCCGTCGATCTTGCCATCCGATGCGCCATACCCCGGAAAGTTGGGCGAGATCACGCGCCATTCCCCCGCCAATTCAGGGATCACGCGGTCGTAGACCGACCGATCGGCCAGAAGCGTGTGCAGCAACAGCAACGGTTTGCCCGGGCCGCCGGTATCTTCGTATTCGACGGTGCCGCCGTTCAGGGTCATCATCGGCATGGGGAGTTCCTTTGTTCAGGTCTTTCCACGGCTGGCGTCGATCAGGTTGACGACACGCTCGGGGTTCAAGGGGTAGCGGTTGATCTGCACGCCAAAGGGCGCGAGGGCGTTTTCGACAGCGCGCACCACGGCGGGAATGGCAGGGATGGTGCCGCTTTCGCCCGCGCCTTTCACGCCCAGCGGGTTGAGCGGCGACAAGGTTTCCAGATGGCCAATGCGGATCGGCGGCATTTCTGTCGCGGTTGGCAGCAGGTATTCGCCGAAATTGGTCGAGACGGGCTGGCCTTCGGCATCATAGAGCATGTCTTCAAACAGGGCGTTTCCGATGCCGTGGACCGCGCCGCCGGTGATCTGACCGTCCACAATACCGGGGTGAATCACCTTGCCGCAGTCATGCACGATCACATGATTCAGCAGCGTGACGGCCCCGGTCTCGATGTCGACCTCAACCTCGGCCACGGTCGAGCCGCTGGAATGCGGGGTGGCGGTGGATTCGAAATAGGCGGTCGCTTCCAGCCCAGGCTCCAGACCGGAGGGAACGCGCTGTCCCACGGTGCCGGCCAAGGCGAGGGCCACGTCGCCAAGGCTGATCCTCATTTCCGGAACGCCCGCGACGTGGACAAATCCGCCGTTCAGTTCAAGATCGCCAATCGCGACCTCAAGCTTGTCAGAGGCATAGCGGAGCACCTTGTCCCGGACCTTGGCCGCGGCGAGATGGGCCGAAGACCCGGCGGTGACGGCGATGCGGCTGGCGATGGTGCCTGCGCCATAAGAGAACCGTTCGGTATCGGCAGAAATCACAGTCACATCGGTCAGTGCGACACCCAGCCCATCGGCCACAACCTGCGCCAAGGTCGTGGCGTGGCCCTGCCCCTGACTGGCGGCGCCGGTCAGGACCGTGACCCGGCCCTTTGGTGTCACGCGGACTGTGGCGCCTTCAAACGGGCCAAGGCCCGTATCTTCGATGAAGCTGGCAACACCGATGCCAAGGTAACGGCCCTGCGCGCGCGCGGCATCGCGGCGCGCGGGAAAGCCCGCCGCATCGGCCATGTCGAGCGCACGGTCAAGGCAGGCCGCGTAATCGCCACTGTCGTAGGCCACGGGTGATCCGTCGCGCGCCTTCATGCCGGTGACATAGGGGAACTGATCGGCGCGCACGAAATTTGCGCGACGCACCTCGGCGGGGTCAAGGCCCAGGTGGTCGGCCACCCGGTCCACCGCGCGCTCGATGGCGAAGATGGCGTTGGGCCGCCCAGCCCCGCGCACCGGCGATGTGGGTGTGGTGTTGGTGTAAATCACGTCCAGCGTCATTTGCAGCGCGGGCAATGCATAGGCCCCGGGGAACGGCGCCAGCGACGTCGCCGCCAGAATCAGGCCATAGGGCAGATAAGCGCCGTTGTCGTGCTGCACATGCCCGCGAATTCCGTGAATCTTGCCTGTGTCGTCGAAGGCCACGTCCATCTGCCAGTGCTGATCGCGCTGGTTCGTGGTGGAAACGAAGTGCTCCTTCCGGTCCTCGGCCCATTTAACCGGGCGACCGAGTTTGACGGCGGCGGCGGCAAGCGCGGCCTCTTCGGGATAGAACACCGCCTTGGGGCCAAAGCCGCCGCCCACGTCAGGGGCGATCACGCGCAGGTCCTGTTCGTCGATGCCCAGCACGCGGGCCAGAAAACGGCGGACCATGTAGGGGCTTTGCGTCGCGCTCCAGACAGTCAGCTTGCCTGACACAGCGTCCTGTGCGGCAAGGACCGCACGGCCTTCCATCGAATGGGCCACGCCGCGATGCTGGTCCAGCGTCAGCGTCACTCGGTGGGGCGCGGTACGGAACGCCGCTTCGATGTCGCCAAATCCTACCGACAGACGTGCAGCAAGGTTGTCGGCTGCGCCGTGATGGGCAGCGGTCTGTCCCGTCAGCGCCGCGCGGCAATCGACCACCGCAGGCAGCACGTCATAGTCGATCAGGACGCGGGCCGCAGCATCCTCTGCCTGATGGCGGGTGTCTGCGACCACCATGACCACAGCCTCGCCGACATAACAGACCTCGTCGCGGGCCAGCACATATTGGGTGACAGACCGGCGAATGGCAGGCGAGGGCGCCGTTTGCGGCATGCGGTCCCGCGCGACGGCCGGGCCAAGGTCATTCAGGGTGAAGACGCCCCGCACACCCGGCATGGCCCGCGCGGCGGTGGTGTCGATCGAGACGATCCGGGCGTGGGCGTGGGTGCTTCGGACAAAGGCCGCCTGCACCATGCCCGGCAGCACGATGTCATCGACATATTGCCCCTTGCCCGTAAGCAGGCGCGGGTCTTCCAGGCGCTGGACCTGTGCCCCGACAAGACGCGCACCCATCTCAGCGCACCCCCTCGGTCTGGCGCATGCGGGCAGCAGCCAGCAGCGCGGCCTCGACAATGGGCTGATAGCCCGTGCAGCGGCACAGGTTGCCAGAAATGGCGTCGCGCACCTGCGTTTCGGTCGGGTCTGGCGTGTCGCGCAGGAACGCCGCCAGCGATGTCAGCATGCCGGGCGTGCAGTAACCGCATTGCAGACCGTGCTTTTCGGCAAAGGCCTGTTGCAGCGGGTGAAGTGTCCCGTCCGGATCGGCCAGTCCTTCGATGGTGGTAATCTGGCGCCCGTTCGCTTGAACCGCCAACATAAGGCAAGACCGCACGGCCTCGCCATCGACCAGCACGGTGCAGGCGCCACAGGCGCCGTGTTCGCATCCCAGATGCGTGCCGGTCAGCCCGAGAATGCCGCGCAGAAAATCCCCCAGATGCAGACGCACCGGCGTGTCGCATTCCACGGGCTGCCCGTTTACGGTCAGGGCAATGTGTCTGATGTCATCCATGGTCTGTCCCTTTCGACGCCTGCCCCAAGGCGCGTTCCACCAGTACCCCGGCAAGACGCTGGCGATAGGCGGCGGTGTAGTAGGCGTCGGACAGCGCGTCGATCTTGCGCGCCGCGTCGCTTGCCGCAGCAAAGGCTGGCGCGCTCGCGGGTTGGCCGACAAGCAGCGCCTCGGCCTCGGGCAGTCGGGTCGGCACCTGCGCCACGCCGCCTACGGCGATGGCTGCGCGCCGGATGATGTTTCGATCATCGACATCAAGCAGGCACCCCGCCGATGCGATCGCAAAGTCGCCATGTCGGCGCGCAAATTCGACAAACCCCGACCCTGTCCACCCCGGAGCCAGCGGCAAGGCCACCTCGATCAACGCTTCGTCGGGTGAAATGGCGGGCAGCATGTAGGCCAGCGCCCAATCCGCCATGTCGACTTGGTGCACCTCCGTCGCGGATTGCACCGTCAGCACCGCATCGTGCAAAAGCATGACAAGCGGCAGTTCCGCTGCGGGGTCCAGATGGCACAGGCTTCCCCCGATGGTGCCGCGTGCGCGCGTCTGGAAATGGCCGACGTGCGCAACCGCCTGCGGCACCATCGGGCACGCGGCGCGCAGCGCAGCCGACTGCATCAGAGTTTTTTGCCGAACCATCGCTCCGATGCGCAGCTTGCCTGCGGCCGCATCGGCGTGAATGCCGTCAAGGCCCTGCACCCCGTTGATGTCGATCACATGCTCGGGTTGCACGAAGCGCATGTTCATCATCGGCATCAGCGACTGGCCACCCGCGAGGATCTTGGCATCCTCGAACCGCCCCAGCAGCGACAGCAAATCGTCGATCCTCTGAGGATCATGATACCGAAATCCAGCGGACTTCATCGCAGCCTCCCCTTCAGGACCCGGAGCCGGTCAAACGCCGGAACCATCGGACGATGATGGCCCGCAGGCTTGCCCCGATGAGACCAAGGCCAGACACGGAATTCGCATCCGGGGCAGATGGTTCGGCTTCGGCGGCTTGGTCCAGTTGAGCCGCCAGATTGGCGGCGAACTGGGTGACAAGCTGATTTGCCACCTCTTGCATCAGGCCGCTGGCCCGCCCGTACTGGGCCACCGCGCCGTTCATCACAAGATGGGTCTGAACCGTCACACGCGTGCCGCGGCCATCTGGCACCAGTGCAAAGCGCGCTTCGGCCTGGGCGCCGCCGCGGCCTTTGGAATCGTTGCCGCGCGCTTCGAGCCGCGCGGTGCGGGCGGCATCGTCCACGTCGACCAGCCTTGCCGTGCCATCGAAGGCCAGCGCGACCGGCCCTACCTTGATCGTGGCGCGCCCCTTGAAACTGTGCGGACCGATGACCTCGGTCAACGTGGCCCCGGGCAGGCAGGGTGCGATGCGTTCGACATCCAGAAGAAGCGGCCAAGCCCGATCAGGCGTGACGGGAATGACGAAGGTGTTTGTCAGGTCCATGTGCGTAGCTGTCCGTCAGAAGAATTGGTTGGGCAGCCACAGCACAAGCCCGGGGAACGCCACCAGCAAAGCCACAAGCAGAAGTGACATGATCACGAACGGCAACGTGCCCAGGAACACATCCTTCAGTTCCACCATGTCGCCCGCCACCTGTTTCAGAATGAAGCAGTTGAACCCGACAGGTGGCGTGACCAGCGCGATCTCGACCATCAGCACGCAGATGATGCCAAACCACACCGGATCAAAGCCCAGACGCATCGCCAGGGGGAACACGAACGGCAGCGACAGCAAAAGCATCCCGATCGGATCAAGGATCATCCCGAGGATCAGGAACATCACCACGATCATCAGGATCACGAGGTATTTGTTCAGCCCCGATCCGGCGATCAGATTGACAAAGGTCGGGGTCACGTTGGTCAGCACAAGAAAGGATGTGAACAGGCCCACCGCGATAAAGATCGCAAAGATCATCAGCGAGATTTGGCCCGTCTGCACGGCGGCCTGCACGAAGCCCTGCCACGTGAGCCGCCGCATCAGCAGCAGCAACGCCAGAACGGTGAACGCGCCCACGCCGGCCGCCTCGCTGGGGGTGAAGGTGCCGGAATAGATGCCCCCCATCACGATCACAAAGATCAGGATCACGGGGATCAGCTTGGGCAAAGCCGCCAAACGATCCGACATCGGATACCCCGGACCCACCGGGCCGTCCTCGGGGCGCAGGGTGCAACGGGCGACGATGTAGACGCAGAACATGACCGTCAGCAGGACCGCAGGTATCACGCCCGCCATGAAGAGGCGCCCGATGGAGGTTTCCGTCCATAGCCCGAAGAGGATCATCATCAGGCTTGGCGGCACCAGGATGGCCAGGGTACTGGCTGTGGCGATGCTGCCTGCGGCAAGCCGCATGTTGTAGTTGTAGCGCTTCATTTCGGGCATCGACAATGTGGCGACGGTTGCAACCGCCGCGGCGCTGACGCCCGTCACAGCCCCGAAACCCGCGCTGGTCACGACCGAGGTGACCGCAAGGCCGCCCGGCACACGGCCGAACCATTTGTAAACGCAGTCATAAAGATCGCGGCCGATGTTCCCCACGGCCACCAGTTGGCCCATGAAAATGAACAGCGGCACGCTGGCCAGCAGGAAATCGGTGCCCTTGCCAAACACGCTGTTGTAAAGCTGGATGCCCGACCGGTTGATGTCGAAGAAGATGATGTTGCCGACGATGGCAACCGACCCGATGGAAAATGCCAGCGGCACGCCCAGTGCGATCAGGACAATGGCGGCGATCAGCGCAAGAAGTCCAAGTGTGAACGGATCCATATCAACCCCGGGTCTTGCGTTTGGTGAACTGAAGCGCCGCTTCAAGCAGGATCGACAGAGCGAAAAGCCCCGCCGAAATCATGATCGCGATGGTGAACGGCCAGTAGAGAATGCCAAGCGTCACGCTGGAGGTTTGGACCTTCATCATGTGCGGAATGTAGCGGGCCGCCTGATAGGCCAGCAGCAGCGCAAATCCGCCCGCGGCGAGACTCGTCAGCAGATCGACAAAGCGTTTCATCCCCGGTCCATACTGACCGTAAAGCATGTCCATACGGACATGGAAATCGCCGCGCCATGAATAGGGAAGTGCCAGAACGAACAGCAACAGCAAGCCGAGGCCGACAAGGTCATGCACGCCGCGCACGGGCATGCCGACGACTAGGCGCAGGATCACGTCAAGACCGATCATCAGGGTCATGGCGGTCAGCATGACCACCATCGACACCGCGTATGTCTTTGCCAGCAGCCAGTCGAATCTGCGGGCAAAGGCGGGCCGCGCGGTGTCATCAGGTTGTTCGCCCATCAAACTCTCCCCTCGGTAGGCAACGGCGCTGGCAAAGGTGTGCGCCGCCCGGGCGACGAACCCACCTTGCGCGCGTGGCACGCAAGGTGGGCGGCATGTCGCCCGGCCGGCGACGGCGACTGTCAGTCGTAGAGACCGGGGTAGAGCTTGTCCCACGACAGCTTGAACAACTCGTCGTCCGACAGGGCGTCAAGTTCGGCCACCTTGGCGGTCAAGTCCGCAAGGAACTTGCGGGCCGGGCGCCCTTCGGCTTCCTGCTTGGCGATCCACGCTTCGACGACCGGGCTGGCCGCGGCCTTGAACGCCGCCATTTCCGCCTCGGGCAGTTCGACCGTCGTCACACCTGCGGCAGCCAGATCGGCACGACCGATGCTGGAGTAGCCGTCGAAGTACAGTTCGGCCTCGGCATGGTTCAGGCGCTGCATCCACAGCAGGAACAGTTCCTTCAGATCCGCCGGAAGGCTGTTCACGAAATCTGCGTTCATGCAGTATTCGATCGGGTTCGCCCAGAGGTTGGTAACGGTCCGCGCCTTGGCAAGTTCCGCCATGCGGAATTGCTTCAGGCCGGCGTCATGCAAAACCATGACGTCGATCACGCCCTGCTGGAAGCCGCTGTAGTATTCGGCAACCGTCAGCGGCACGGGAACCGCGCCGAAGGCCGTGGTGATGTCGGTCGGGATGGTGCCCGATGCCATCATCCGCTTGCCCGCCAGATCGGCCAGCGACTTGATCGGATTTCCGCGCGTCAAAAGCTGCTGCGGCGGCGTCAGGGTCGACCTGGCAAAGAGCACGCCCTTCGCCTCATAGTCTTTTTTGAAGTATTCGCCATACAACTGCATGATCGCGTGCGAGCCGACAGTCGAACGTTCGAACAGGAACGGCAACTGAAGGCCCAGCTGCAAGGTAAAGCCACCCGGATTGATCCAGGAATAGCAGGTCGAGATCTGCGAGATGCCGCCGGCCACGCCTTCGAATCCACCGCGCTGCGAATCGTGCAGCGAGTTGTTGTAGAACATGGAGATGTTCAGCTTGCCGTTGCTCTCGGCCTTGAGGCGTTCGATCGCACGCTCGGTCACGATGGTGAGCGGTGTGCTCGGCCCGAGGAAGTGCGAGAACCGCGCTTCAATGGGGGGGCCAGAATAGGTGATTGCCGGGCCTGAATAGGGCAGCGTGCCATCAAGCCACTGCTCGGCCAAGCTCTGAGCTTGGGCGACCGGAGCTGCCAGGATGATCGTGCCGATCACCCCCGCAGCGACGGCGGTCGCACATCTATCGCGCAACGTCCACATTCATATTTCCTCCCTTTTCGGCCCTTCTGGCCCTTCTTCGGTGTCGCCCCCTGCTCGCGCCGGAAGCGCAGTCTGCCGTGCGGTCCGAAGACCTTGCCGTGAGCCTAGCGAATGCGAAAAATATTGCAATCTAGAAAAACGAGACGCATATTCGGAAAATCATTTTCGTAAAAGAAAAGCCCAAACGGCGCGCGCCTCCGGTCAACCAAGGCACCCGACGCCGCCGGCGACGCCAAAACGACCACCTGGGAGGAAGCATGGAATACCCCGAAACGACCGTCGTCCGGGACGGCATGAAGATCGACTGGGACGTCGGAATCACGATGGATGATGGCATCGTGCTGCGCTGTGATGTCTATCGCCCCATCGCAGACGGGCAGTATCCAGTGCTGATCACCTATGGCCCGTATGGCAAGGGTTTGCACTTTGAGGACCTTTATACGCAGCAATGGCGCCGGATGTGCGAACTGCACCCCGACGTGCCGGCAGGATCGACCAACAAGTACCAGAACTGGGAAGTCGTGGACCCCGAGAAATGGGTGCCGGATGGATATGTCTGCATCCGCGTCGACAGCCGCGGGGCGGGTCGGTCGCCGGGGCTGCTCGACATTTGGTCGGGGCGCGAGGCCGAAGATTTCAAGCAATGCATCGAGTGGGCGGGCGTGCAGCCCTGGTCGAATGGCAAGGTGGGGATCAACGGCATTTCGTATTATGCGATGAACGCGTGGAAGACCGCGTCGTTGCAGCCCAAGCATCTGGCCGCGATCTGCACCTGGGAAGGGGCGGCCGACTTTTACCGCGACATGGCCCGCCACGGGGGTATCCTGTGCAACGGGTTCACCGACAAATGGTCGAACTCTCAGGTGTATACCGTGCAGCATGGACGGGGCACGCGCGGGTTCCGGAGCCGGTTCACGGGCGATCTGGTGTCGGGCCCGATCACGCTGACCGACGAGCAACTGGGGGCGAATCGGCGGAACTTCTTTGAGGACTGTGTCGCCAACACGCTGGACACCGACGAATACTGGACGTCGCGGATG
>JAUXPG010000332.1 GCA_030683915.1 Gemmobacter sp. | reverse complement strand
GACCCGCACGGCATCATCCTGTTCACCCTCACCGAACTGGAACGTTCGCTCCGGGTGTTGGCAGCCAGCGCCACCGCAGCGCGCGGTTTGCCCGAAACGCACCTGAACCGGGCGCTGACCGCCACCTATATCCTGCAGTCCAGCCTTGATTTCGAGGTGGGCGGAGAAATTGCGGACAACCTGTTCGTTGTTTACGAACATACCCGCCAGCAACTGCTGCCCGGTTTTCAGGGCAAGGCAACCGCCGAGGGGCTGGCACGTGCGGCCGAACTGATCGAACAGATCGGCGCCGCATGGAAAGGCATCGCGCCACAAGGGCGCGCGGCCTGAGACGGCAAGCGGTGGCACGGCATTTGCCCTGAAGGGGCATGCGCCGGTCCGCCTTCCCCCTTGCCTTTGCCTTGTCGCTGGTCGCTTGGCCCTGCGCCGCAACGGGTGCTGCGCCATCGTGCGAGCATCTGGCCGAGCAGGCGGCGGCCAGTGTCGGTATCCCGACAGGGTTGATGACCGGAATCGCCCGTGCCGAAAGTGGTCGCGGGAACCGGGCCTCCGGTGTCACGGCCTGGCCTTGGACGCTCAATCAGGGTGGCAAGGGCAGCTTTCACGCCAGCCGCGCCGAGGCGCTGGACCGTTTGACCCAGCTGATCGCCAGTGGTGTTCAAAACGTCGACATCGGGTGCATGCAGATCAACTATCGTTGGCACCGCGATGGCTTTGCATCGGTCGAAGACATGATGGACCCGGTGCAGAACACCCGCTACGCCGCGCGCTTTCTGCGGATGCTGCGCGACCGGCTGGGGACGTGGGATGCGGCGACGGCAGCCTATCATTCGCTGGATGTCGACCGGGGGCAGCGATATCTGGCCTGGGTTGCCACCCTGACGGACCCTGCCCCGACCAGACCCTTGCCTGATGCCACCTCGGGGCCAACGGCGGTTGCTGCACGGATTGCGGGCCTGCTTGCGCTGCCAAAGGCACCGCTGGTCAACCGACTGGCCGCCCCCGCCCCTGCCCGTCCGGCACAGGCCGTCGCGCCATTGGCGATGCCGGCCGAGGCCCCCGCGATGATTGACCGAAGCACCGCATCCTTGCGGCTTCAGCGCGATTGGGATGATCTGGCCAATCTGCGCCGCGTGCTTGCCGCCCGACCGTGACCGATCAGGCGGCGTGAAGCCGGTGCTGCATGTCGGCAAGGCTTTCGGTGCGCAGCTTTTCGATGCGGCGATACCTGTCGGACAGGCTTTCGGGCGGCTCATCGGGCGCTGCGTTTTCAAGCGCCCGAAGCTCCGCCGAAAGCGCGCTGAACGTCAGCACCGCTGCTGCCCCCGCCGCCTTGTGGGCCAGCCCCGATACCGCCTTGGGGTCGCGGCTTTCAAGGGCGGCCGCAAGGTTCAACAACGTCGCCTGCATGTCGTTCTCGAACCGCGCAACCATGCTGCGCAGGAAATCAGCGCCCATGTCGCAGATCAGATCGTCAAGCTGGCGGCTGTCGATCAGGCCGGGGTCTGCGGGCCCCTCGGTGATGGCCGACCGCTGGCCCTGTAACACCAGACGCTGCATGATCTGGTCCAGCAGCCCGATGGCGACCGGCTTGATCACCACATCGGCCATGCCTGCGTCACGCAGCATCTGAACGCGGTTCGGTGCGGCCTGTGCGGTCAGGGCGATGACTGGGGTGGTGCCGATCAGCCCGCGCTGGCGCAACACGCCTGTCGCCGTCACCCCGTCGACCTTGGGCATGGAGATGTCCATCAGGATGATGTCGAAACGGTCTGCCGTGGCGGCTGCAATCGCCTCTTCGCCATCGCTGGCAGTGGTGACCTGATGGCCAATGCGGTTCAACTGGCGTTCCATCAGCGCGCAGTTGATTTCGTTGTCCTCTGCCAGCAGAATCTTCAGCGCCATGGGCTGATCGGGCTGGTGCAGGGCCGCGTCGTGCGACTGCACGTCGTGATCCAGAACCTCGGCCACAAACTCGACCGTAAAACAGGTGCCTTCGCCAAGCCGGCTTTCAACGCTGATCTGTCCGCCCATCGCCTCGACCGCAAGCTTGGCAATGCCAAGGCCCAGCCCGGTGCCTTCTTGTGCCTGCGAATAAGAGGTGTCGAGCGTTTCGAAATTGTGGAAAATCCGCTCCAGATCGGCCTCGGCGATGCCGACGCCGCTGTCGCTGATCGCAAGGCGGATGGTGCAGAACCCCGGTACTTCCGCCGGTTCGGCGGCCAGTCGCACCTCGATCAGGCCATCGCGGGTGAACTTGATCGCGTTCGACAGCAGGTTGTTCACGATCCGCCGAAGCAGCGGCAGCGGTGCGCGCACCCGGCTGTGGCATTGGCCCTGGTCGACAAAACGGATGGTGTTGCCACGCCGGACGGCCAGCACCTCGTACTGTCGGATCAACTGCTGGATGATTTCTCCGGTGTCAAAGTCACTGTGCGGATAGTCATTCGCATCCTTGGCCGACAGGCGCGTCAGCTCGAGGATGTTGTTGACCTGTTCAAGCGCGCCCAATCCGCAACCGCGCACGATATCCACCAGCCGGGCCTGCTGGGTGTCAAGCTCGGTCGAGGTTTCCAGCAGATCAACCGCTGACAAAAGGCCGCTGAGCGGAGTCCGCATCTCGTGGCTCATCACGGCAAGGAAACGGTCCTTCGTTTCTTCGCCTTTGCGGGCCAGTTCGGTTGCCTGCGCCAGCCGCCGTTCGCGTTCCAACTGTTCGGACATATCGCGCAGGAACGCGACCTTGAAATTGTGCCCCGTCGCCGTCAGGGCCGGCGCGATCATCACCTCGACCGGCAGGCGCGCGCCGGTCGCGCTGACGCATTCCATGCTGGTCCGGATGTTCTCCGGCGGGGCCGACCCATCAGGCAGGATCAGGAACTGCTGCAACGGAATCGGCGACGCGCGTGATATTTCGCGGCCAAGCATTTCCTCGCCAGCCTTGTTGGCCGCAATCACCGCATTGGACTCATTGACGATCAGCACTGCATCGCGGGCAGATTCGATGGTGGCGCGCAGGTTGTGGACGGCCAGTTCCAGCATCTTGGCATAGCGTTTCTGCGCGCTGGCCAGACGGTAGATCGTGGCCAGCAGGAATGTCAGCGCGATCATCGTGACGACCAGCGCGACAAGAAAGGTATAGAGCGTTTCGCGCAACTCGCTGCGGGCAGCATCGCTCAGCTGCATTGTCTCGGACATCGCCGTGACGACCATTTCACGCACCGGCACGCCCAGGTCGCGCACCTTGCGCGCCATGTCGGGCAGTGCGCTGCGCAAATCGTCGTCCGGGCCGTCGATCAACGGTAGGAACGCAGAAATCAGGCCCTCTGACCCGGCCAGTCGCGCCCAACTGTCGGACTGACGGATGCTGAGCGCGTCAAGTGTGGGGGTGCGGCGGACCAGACCTGCACGGCTGTACAGGATGTCAAACGCCAGCCTGACCCGCTCCAACTGGGCGGTTGCGGGGTCAAGCACGGCCTGCAAGAGCGCGATTTCCAAGCGTTGCACATCGACTTCGACCTGTGCCAGAACCCATGTCCGGTTGTCGGATTCCACCGCCATGGTGTGGTCGAGTTGCCGTTCGATCTGCAGATAGGCAAAGATTGCCACCACCGTGACGACAAGCATCACCAGAAGCGAGCCGACCACCCGCACCGTGCCGGTTGACGTAGGTTCGATCTGTCCCAGCAGCATGCCGTTCACGCCACCCTCAATTCCCGTGACCGGGCAAGCAATGCTGGTGGCTTATTCCACCCGAAGTTCATGCAATTGCCAGATGCTCCGACCATACACGGTTTCCGTCTGGAAGCGTGTGGAAGAATCATAGGGATAGATGATCCAGAGCGGGCCCTTCTCGCGGCGCGGGAACAGGGCGCCGTCAATGCGGGACGCAATGATGGGCGCTTCTGCTTCCAGCGAAGCGACCGGGATGTCGACCACATATCCATTCAGGGCGCGCGCCTTGACCATCGTGCCCTTTACACCCAAGGCTTCCAGCAGCGCCTTGACCGAAGCGCCGCGGAATTCGCGCTTGCCGTCTGTCCAGACAGTGCTGGTGGTGAAGGCAATCTGGGGCAACGCATCAAGCTCCGCCATGGTGAAGCTTTGCGACCCTGCCGCAAGGCCACTCGCCCTGACGGTAAGCACCACGGCTTCCGCGAAGGCGGCGGTTGACACGGCTAGGCTGGCAACAAAAGCGAAGGCGATAGTCAACCGGTGGTACATAGGAGACTCTCTGGATGGGACACGGAACGCATACTGATACCAGACGGCGATAAATAAGGCATACAAGGCAAAAGTATGTGGCATACAACCTAAAGTATGGGTAAACTGCATACATGCGCCGTGTTGCATATGCTTTACGTTACGACCACTGGACGCCGCCTGAAATTCACTATCATTCAGTTACGTACAGAAGGAGATCGGCCGTCACCTGTTCAGGATGGGCCGGCCGAAGGAGACCGCAACATGAGCTTGAATTCCGCCCCGGCGCAGTCTGTCCCCTTGCGAGTGCTGATCGCCGACGACCATGAGATGGTCCTCGACATGTTTGCAATGTATTTGTCCAGCGCGGCCGGAATGGATGTGGTCACGGCACGCGACCTTGACGAAGCGGATGCGCAGATCGTGTCGCAGGGGCCGTTCGATGTGGTGCTTCTCGACCTGAACATGCCGGGCATGAACGGCGTGGTCGGCCTGCGCCGCGCGATCAAGCACAATCAGGGGCGCCCGGTCGGCATCATCACCGGCAGCCCGACACCACGGATGCAAGAAGAAATCCTTCAGGCCGGGGCCGCCGGAATCGTGCTCAAGACTACCGCCGCGCGCAGCTTGGCCAATGCGATCCGCTTCATGCATTCCGGCGAATTCTATCTGCCGCTGGAACTGATGCGCCAGCCGTCGCCCGCCCAGCGCGAGGTGCGTAACGGCAAGCTGAGCGAGAAGGAGATGTCGGTTCTTCAGTTCCTTGCCGAAGGCAAGCAGAACAAGGAAATCGCCAACGAACTGCAGTTGGCCGAACCGACCGTCAAGATGCATGTCACCTCGATCTGCCGCAAACTGGGCGCGCAGAACCGGACCCAGGCTGTCATCATGGCGCGCGATCTGGGCATCGCCTGACATCCGAAAGTATGGCGCCATCCGTTTGCCAGCCCACACCATCCTCACGCGAGGCTGACCGCGCCCCTTGAGTCCTGCAAGTGTCTTTCGAGCAAGGTAGATTCGAAAGTACGCGCAATGACGGCGTTTGTGGTCGGAAAATTCAGGAATGCCAGCATCCCAAAGGTCACGCTTGGGCCGGGCTGGTGGCTGCTGCCCTCGTTGGCTGCGGGTGGCTGGGTCTGGTATGCCGTCTTGAGCGCGCTGCTTGGCTGACGCCTGAATCTTTTGGTTTTAATCATTAAACGTGCGGGGTGGCGGTTTGCCAGTCCCGCACTTCGCGTTTCCAAAGCCCGCACGCCATCGCAGAGACAAGGGCGCGGATCGCTGCCCGCAATGGGACCGGCGCGTTTCGCGCCCCGCACCACACCCATCCATTAGTTAGAATTTTCAAATACTTTAAGCGCAGTTGTTGGCGAATTGGCGCACCGAACAATACCAACCTCGAGTATCGCAATCGTTATCGATGAACGACAACAAGAGGAGAAGAAAAGGAATCTTTCGCGATGACAACCCACTGGCAGATCAATGGCGATGCGGCACTCGGCCTTCCGGTCGCGATGCAGCCGATTGACCGGATGCTGCCCGGCGCAAGTCCGCGGATGCAGCGTCTCAAGCGGCTGATCGAAGTGGTGGCGCCCACGGACGGTTCGGTCCTGATCCAGGGCGAAACCGGAACGGGCAAGGAATTGGTGGCGCAGGCCGTTCACCGGCTGTCTGGCCGCAAGGGCGAGCTGGTCGCAATCAACTGCGCGGCCATTCCGGCGGACCTGCTGGAAGGTGAGTTGTTCGGCTACGAAAAGGGCGCCTTCACCGGCGCCGACCGGGCGCGCGTCGGTCTGATCGAACAGGCACGCGGCGGCACGCTGTTTCTGGACGAAATCGGTGACATGCCGGTGGCCATGCAGGCCAAACTGCTGCGGGTTCTGGAATCCAAGATGCTGCGCCGCGTCGGGGGCAACCAGAACATCGCCGTCGATTTCCGGCTGGTCTCGGCCACGCACTGTGGTCTCCAGCAGATGGTCACGGCGGGCAGCTTCCGGCAGGACCTGTATTTCCGTCTGGCGGTCTTTCCACTCGACGTGCCCAGCCTTGGCGAACGGCCCGGCGATCTGCCGATCATCATTGACCGGCTGCTGGACGACTGCCTCGGTCTGGCCCGCACGGCCCTGCGCCCGCAGTTTTCCGCTTCGGCGATCCGCGCACTTGCGGCCCACGCCTGGACGGGAAACATCCGCGAACTGCGCGCGGTGATCCAGCGGGCGACGGCGCTGTTTGCAGGCGCCGAAGTGCGGGCCGAAGAAGTGCGCCACAACCTGCTGTCCTTCGCCCCCCCCGGCATCGAAGCGGCCCAGGGTGCCGCCTTTGCCCCGGGCGAGGCGGGCAACGCCACAGATATCGAAGCGGTCCTGCAGCAGCGCGGTGCGTTGGATCTGCGGATCCACGTGCGCGACATCGAGGTCACGGCCATCGAATCCGCACTGCGCCACGCCGGTGGCTGCGTCAGCCGTGCCGCCATCGCGCTGCACCTGCGCCGCACCACACTGATCGAGAAAATGAAGAAATACGGCATCGCCGCCTGAAACCGCTGAAGGGATACGAAAATGACCGACTTTCTCCGCGAGACCGTGATTGCAACACTTCGCCGCAGCCACACGCAGGGTGACGCGAGCATGGAAACCAATTGCGACGTTTACATGCGCCGCTTTGAGGCGCTGCGCAAGCAAGGCCGCGCCACGGCGGTCCGGACCGGCGTGTTCGCCTCGACCGGCCAGCGTCAACGGTTCCTGTTCCACTGACCGCACCCCACGCACCGGAGTTCGCCACCATGCAGACCAGACAGCCGCGTTCCGACATTCGCTTTACCCAGCCGCTCGGTGGCGCGGTGCAGACCACGGGGGGTGGCATGAACCACTGCGCGCGCAACACCATGCTGATGTTCCGCAGCGAGGTCGCGCATCTGCTCGACGTCCATCTGCGCCAGCGCGGCGCCAGCGGTCAGCGGTTGTTCGACATGGCCCTGCACGAGGTGACCGACCCGTCCGACGGCTCCACCAGCGGGTATGAGGCGGCAGTCGTGTTCCGGATGGCACAGCATCCGGCCAGCTTCTGGTTTGATACCGCGCGGCGCTTCGGCATGCTGGGTGAACTCGAACTGCGGGTGGTCGAGGCCGCGTTGCACCTGCTGGCAACCATTCCCACCGACCTGCGGCTGGTGATTTCCGCATCGCCCCAGACCGTACTGGACCCGCAGTTCACCCGCCTTGTGCTGCGCCATGCGCCCCGTTTGACGCTGCGGTTGGTGCCGAACGGTCGCGCGCCGTCGCCTGATGCGCTGGCCGATGCGCTGGTGCCGCTGCTGTCGCGCGGGATGCAGGTCACTGCGGCCACCGAAACCGCTGGCCAGACGCCGCGGTTGCCGCCCGAAGCGATGGGCTTTGTCCGGGGGCGCGTGCCGCACACCACCGGCGGTCTGGCGCTTGGCGCGCTGTCGCGCTGATCCGGCTGACCGGCGTTGCAGGGAACCTGCCCTGCAACGCGGATTGATTTTCGTCAAGTCCCCCCGCAGCCGGGCTGCTAATGTCGCGCTGAAGGCTTCGGGCAGATCGGGCATGAACGCGACCGCACGTCACAGAAATTATGGCCGGGCCTGCCACCGCCAAGGTGCGCTGCTCTGGGTCGCCTTGGCGCTGATCCTGATCGCGTCTGCGGTCGCGGGCCAATCGCGCGCCGATGCAAACACCCATCCCCACCTTGCCACCCAAACCCACCTGACCCACCTGACCGAAGCCGCGCCCTGCTGCGATGTGGTTGGGGCGGTTCACGCGGAAAACGCCTGCTCCGTCCACGGCCCATGCGCCCTGTGTGCGGTCGGACCAGAAGGCGCGACGATGCCCGCGCAGTCGCCTGCATGTCCGGCGCCGGGCCTGACGCTGTTGCCCCAGGGTCGCGCGACCAACCCCGCGCAGCATCCTCCGAAACTGTCCGCTTCGGCCTGACAGGCGGCGCGGTCGGTTTGCGCCGCGCGCCTGTCGATCGACCGTTGCGGGTGGCCATCCGGTATGCGGGGCCGCCCGATGGGAAACAGCGTTCCGGCCGCGCCGGAACCTTCGGACAGGAAAACCCCAATGACACATACACCCCATCTGACCACAAGGCGCGGTTTCATCGCCGCAGCCGGGTTCGGCGGAACGGCGCTTTACGGCCTCTGGGTCGGCTATGGCGCCGCGCCCGGTCCGCTCGCGCTGTTCGGCGCGGGGCATTCCGACGCCCCGGCCCCCGATGCCCACGACCCGCAAGCCGAACTTACACCCGACGCGTTCGAGGACCGGGTGCAGGATTTTGTTCACCGCTTCGGGCAGGCCGATGGCAGCGTCCGCCCGCAAGCCGACGGCGCGCACGACACGGCCCATGCCGGGCATGGCGGCCACGCCGGACATGGCGGCGCGGTGCAGGACGGGCGTGGAACGGCGGCACCTGTCGACATCTGGTTGCACGCGGCACAGTTCTTTTTCGCGCCGTCACATCTGCGCTTGCAGACCAAGCAGCCCTACAGGTTCCGGATGATGGCGACGGATGTCACCCACGGCGCATCCATCCAGTTTGGCCGGGGCGGTCGGATGATCCGGCTACGCCCCGGGCAACTGGTGACGACAACCATGACATTCCCGCAACCCGGAGCGTATCTGATCACCTGCACGTCCTATTGCGGCACCGCGCATGACGCGATGCAGGCGCGGCTCAGCGTGGCCGAAGGGGGTGCGGCATGAACGCTTCGCTGGCTGATCGACTGACCACGCTGTCCGCCGGTGATCGGCGGCTGTTGCTGGCCATGTGCGGCGTCGCGCTGGCAGCCCTGTTGGGTGGCATCGCGGGGGGAGGTGGGGTCGCCTTGGCCCGCGCGGGCTGGATCGGGGTGATACCCGAAACCGGCTACCGGATGCTGACGCTGCACGGGGTTGGTATTTTCTTTTACTGGCTGTTTGTAGTGCAGGGGGCGATCTTGCTGGCCTTTGCCGCCGGGGAAGGCGGGCGCGGGTTGGCGGGGCGCCGGTTCGCATGGGCAGGCGCGGCCCTGATGCTTGCCGGTTTCGTGGCATCGCTCGGCGCGGCGGCTTTTGGAACGCCGCTGCTTTATGACGGCAACCCCGAACTTGCCACGCAGGACCCCCGCGCGCTTGCGGCCTTCAATGCCGGTTACATCCTGCTCGGGGCGGGGCTGATCGCGCTGCCTGCGGCCGCAATCGCCACCTTGCTTGGCGCAGCCCGGCGTCACGGCGGGTTTTCCGCCGTCGGTTTTGCGCTGTTCGCATGGGCCGGGTTCCTGATGGTCAGCGGCTTTGCCATGCTTTACGTCTTCCTGCCCGGCCTGCTTTGGGCGGTGGGATGGGCCGACTTTCCGGCCCATCACGGCACCAACTGGCACATCGTCTTTCACAACATGCATTACCTGCCGCTGATGGCCACGGTCATCGTTTGGTATCTGGTGATGCACGAGGTGGTGGGCGTCACGTCGATCTTTGGGGCCGGATTTTCCAAGCTGGTCTTTGCCGCCTACCTTGTGTTCGTGCCGCCCACATCGCTTTATCACATGTTTCTGGAACCCGACCTGCCGGGGGCGGTGCGTATCGCCGGTTCGCTGCTGTCGCTGTTCGTCAGTGTGCCGACGCTGACGGCTTTCCTGATCATCGTCGCCTCGCTGGAGGTGCAGGCGCGCGCCCGCGGCGGGCGCGGGCTGTTCGGTTGGCTCCGGGCGTTGCCGTGGCACGAACCGGCCATGGCGGCGGCGGGGCTCGCGGTGGTAAACATGGCCTTCGGCCTCGTGTTCGCTTTCGTGCTGATACAGGCCGAACTGGCGCCCCGGCTGTCGGATACATTCTTTGTGCCGGGGTATTTCCATTTCTTCACCGTCGGCACCGTGTCGCTCAGCTTTCTGGCGGCGCTGGCGATGATCCTGCCTGCGCTCACGTCGCGCGGTC
>JAUXPG010000288.1 GCA_030683915.1 Gemmobacter sp. | reverse complement strand
GACGATATTCTGGAAACCTTCTTCATGAACCTGTTTCACGGCGGGCGTCTGGCCACCATGCCGCCGCGCCTGTTGAACGAGGAGGGCGATCTGTTCGTCGCCCGCCCGCTCGCCCTTGTGGCCGAGGCCGATTGTGACCGCTTCGCCCGCGCGATGAACTACCCGATCATTCCCTGTGATCTCTGCGGCTCACAGGAAGGCTTGCAGCGCGCGCAGGTCAAGGCGCTGCTGGACGAATGGGAACGCCGCACCCCCGGACGGCGGAACGTGATGTTCAAATCGCTGCTGAACGTCCGCCCCTCGCACCTGCCCGATCCGGCGTTGTTCGATTTTGTCGGCCTCACGCTGGCGGCGGAACGCGCCGCTTTTGATGCGAATGTTCCGGATCTGCGCGGCTCCGCTTAAGGAATTCGTCAACCGCCTGTTCTAGCGTCACCCTGCCGGCCCGTCCGACGCCGAAAGGGAAGACCAAGATGCCCCAGGGCCTGATCGCCTTTGCCCACCGCCTGCCCGTTCTGGTCCGCTTTGGTCCCATGGTGCTGCTCGCCGGTCCGCTGCTGTCACTGTCGGCGTACTGGCTCGGCGGGGAACGCGCGCTGGTGGCGGTGGTGCTGGCCTTGTCCCTGCTGGCCCTCGCGGCGGCCAGTGTCCGGCGCCTGCCCGACCCGGCGGGCGACCCGGCCGACCCCGGCATGCGCCGTCTGTTTCTGGCCGAACTCGACGACGCCCTGTTGCGGGCCGAGGCCGAAGGCATGGGAACCGGCTGTATCGTGCTGCAGTTCGACGATGCCGCGACTTTGCTCGACCGTCATGGCCGCGCCGTCCAGACCGAGGTGATCCGCCGCATCGGGGAACGGCTGATCGACGCGCTGCGCCGGGGCGACCGGGTGCTGCGGCTGGAAGGCGGCGGCTTTGCCGTGGCGCTGGCCCCCGCGCGGCGGCTGGATCTGGAAACCATGGTGCAGCTGGCGGCGCGATTGCAGGCGGTGGCCAGCGAACCCGTGCCTTCGGGCGGGGTGCGCTACCTTGTCACCTGCTCGGTCGGCTTCTGCCTTGGGTCGCGGATGAAAGGCCGCGGCGGTGCCGCCCTGCTCGACGCTGCACAGGTCGCCGCGGACGAAGCCTTGCGCCACGGCCCCGGCGCGCTGCGGGCCTTTGCCCCGGAAATGGCGCGCAAGCACGCCGACCGCGATGCCCGCCGCGCCGAACTGGAGGTGGCGCTCGATTCCGGGCAGATATGTGCGTGGTTCCAGCCCCAGGTCTCGGCCGACAGCGGCGAGGTGACGGGGTTTGAGGCGCTGGCCCGCTGGAACCACCCCGAGCGCGGCCTGATCCAGCCCGCCGAATTCCTGCCGTCTATCGCGGAGGCCGGCCTGTCGGAGCGTCTGTCCGAGGTGATGCTGTTCAACGCACTGGTGGCGCTGACCCGGTGGGACCGGGCCGGGTTCAAGGTGCCCGGTGTGGGGGTGAACTTCTCCAACGACGAATTGCGCAACCCGCGGCTGGCCGACAAGCTGAAATGGGAACTCGACCGCTTTGACCTGACGCCCGACCGCCTGTCGGTGGAGGTACTGGAAACCGTGATGGCGACCGACGATCAGGACGTGATCGCGCGCAACATCTCGGCGCTGGCGCGGTTGGGGTGCCGGATCGACCTTGATGATTTCGGCACTGGCCACACGTCCATCACCAATATCCGACGGTTCGCGGTGCACCGGCTCAAGATCGACCGATCCTTCGTGTCGCGCGTCGATCAGGACCGCGAGCAGCAGCGGATCGTCGCCGCGATCCTGTCGATGGCAGAGCGGCTGGGCCTGGATACGCTGGCCGAAGGGGTGGAGACGCGGGCCGAATTGGCCATTCTGGCACAGTTGGGCTGCGGGCATGTGCAAGGCTACGGCATCGGGCGCCCGATGCCGTTCGAGGCTTCGTCCGACTGGCTGGCTGCGCACCGCGCCCAACCGCGGCTGGTGTGGAACCCCACCGATACCGGCGGCCAGCGCGGCGCGGGCCCCCCGCCATGAAGGATCAGCCCAGCCACCGGGCGCGCAAGCTGCCGATTGCATCGGCCCCCAGTCCGAGCGCCGAGGCCATATACGCCTCGGCCCCGCCCCAATCGGTATCAAGCCGGTCCCAGAAAGCGGTCAGATACGCAGGGTCTGCCGCGAGCATGGGCGCCAAAACGGCATCGGGCGGCGGAACCCGGCCCGCGTTGCGCTGCGCCAACGCGGCAAAGATTGCATCGCGCGCCGCGTTCGAAAGCAGATAATCCGCCATGATGGTGCGTCGCGGCACCCCCAGCGCCGCCAGCAGCAAGGCCACGGCAACGCCGGTACGGTCCTTGCCGACCGCGCATTGCACGATCAGCCCGCCCCGACAGGCCAGCGCCGCGTCAAAAACCCCGCGCAGCGCCGGGGCAAAGGTTTCGGGCATCGCGGCATAGGTGCCCAGCATGGCGGCGCGCACGTGTTCGGGCCGCGCGTCGGGCTCGCCCACGACCTGCAGGGCATGGGTGGGGTCGGCTTCGGGCGCCTCCATCAGCACAGGAAACCCCGCGCGCACAAGGGTTGACGGTTCGCGCCGCCGCTCTGCCGCGCTGCGCAGGTCGCAGACCCCTTGCAGACCGACCATCCGCAGGCTTTCCCCCAAGTCCGGGCGCAGGACGGGCAGATGCCCCGCCCGGAACAGGCGCCCGGCCCTCACCTTGCGCCCGCCGTCGCCCACCAGTCCGACAAGGCTGCGAAAGTTCAGAAGGCCATCGAAGGCGGGGGGGGTGCGACGGTGCAGACCTTCGGAGCGGGGCAATGACGGACTGTTCAAAGCGGACTCTTGTACGAATAAAGGACACACAAAGATTTGACTGTAATTGAATCGAACTCAAGTGATTCGCGCTATGCGTGTATTGCGGCGCGGTGGCCGCGCGCGTCGGCGCAGGTCTGGCCAAGGTCGGCAAAGCTGATTATCAAGGGCCGGTGGGCAGCAATGGAACCGACCGATGAACGATCTTCGAGGCCGGGTGACGAAAGACGGCATCAGACTTTACCTTCCGACCGACTTTGCCGGCATGCGGGTTGCGGGGCGCGTTGCGGCGGAAATCCTTGACGAGGTCGGCCCGCTGGTCCGTCCGGGTGTGACGACGGCGGATCTGGATGCGTTCATCGCCGAAAGGGTCAGCGCGAAGGGCGCTGTCAGCGCGACCATCGGTTACACCCCGCCCGGGCGCGACCCTTACAAGCATGCGTCCTGCATCTCGGTCAACGATGTGGTGTGCCACGGCGTGCCGGGCGGCAAGATTCCGCGGCGCAAGGACAACGTGCTGCTGGACGGCGACATCCTGAACATCGATGTGACGGTGATCGTGGATGGCTGGTATGGCGACACGAGCCGGATGTATGTGGCCGGAACGGCCAAGCCCTATGCCAAGCGGTTGATTCAGGTCACCCATGATGGCCTGATGCAGGGGATCGCCGCCGTGCGCCCCGGCCAGACCTTTGGCGACATTGGCCATGCGATTCAGGCGCATGTGGAACTGGCGCGGATGAGCGTGGTGCGGGATTTCTGTGGTCACGGGTTGGGCCGCGTGTTTCACGCGCCGCCGAACGTGCTGCATTATGGCCGCCCCGGCACCGGCGCGATGCTGGAGCCGGGCATGTTCTTTACCATCGAGCCGATGGTCAATCTGGGTCGGCCCGAGACGCGGGAATTGGCCGATGGCTGGACGGCGGTTACCCGCGACGGCAAGCTTTCGGCGCAGTACGAACATTCGGTCGGGGTGACTGAAACCGGGGTGGAGGTGTTTACCCTGTCTCCGGCGGGCCTGTTCGCGCAGGCGCTGGCCTGAGGGATTCGTCCTTGAGCAGCATGAGCAGCGCAAGGATGGTCAGCCCTATGCCACCCAGAACCAGCAGGGGCGGCGGGCTGCCGCCGAGCGCCAGTTCCCAGCCGATCACCCAGCTGGGCACCAGATAGGTATAGGCCATGACCTTGGCACCGGGCAGGCGGTGGCTGGCCCATGCCAGCAGGAACGCGGTGGCGCCCGAGGCGACCAGCGCGACATAGGCGATGGTCGCCCAGACGACCGGCGACAGCGACGCCCAGTCGGTGGCGAGCGCGGGGCCGACCCCCCACGGCAGCAAGGTGACGAACCCGCCCGCGAGCAGCAGCGTGGTCGCCACCAGTTGCGGTTCGCCCCGGCTCGTCAGCTTCATCGCGGCGGGCAGGGCGGCGTGGACGATGCAGCCGACGAAATAGATCGCCTCGCCCCGTCCCACCTCGAACCGGATCAGCGCGGCAAGGTCGGCGCGGAAGATGACCCAAAGCGCCCCCGAGGCACCAACCGCCAGCGCCAGCGCCATGCGGGGCGTGGTGACCTGACGCAGGAGCAGCCAGCCAAAGCCCGCCGACAGCAGGGGCGACAGGGTGAACACCGCTGCCGTGGAGACGGAGGACGCCGTCTTGAGTCCTTCGAACATCAGGACGAAGTAGATGGCGTAGATGGCGCCCAGCAGGGCCCATCGCCACGGCGCCCGGAAATGCCCGCGCCGGAAACCGGGGCCGGCCTGAACCAGCACGGCCATCGCCACCGACGCCAGCAGAAAGCGCATCAGCGTCAGCGCGGCCGGGTCGATCTGGTTCGCCACCCGTGCGCCCAGCGAAAACGATCCGGCGACGAGTGCGGAAAAGGCCAGCATCGCGATGTGGCCCTGCGCCGCGGAACCGGGGCGTGTCATGTCGGGGTCGCAGCCGCCGGGCCGGCGCCGACCCAGCCCTTGGACTCGGCCTTGAGGTGCGTCAGGAAGGCCTGCACCTTGGGCGTGCGGTGCAGGTCAACGTGGGTGACGAGCCAGAGCGGGGCCTCCCATTCGGGCTGGGGTGGCATGACCTGCACCAGATCGGGGTAGGTGGCGGCCTCGTGCAGCGAAATGAAGCCGATGCCGACCCCGCCGCGGACTGCGGCTGTCAGCGCGGCGGCCTCGGTCGCGCGAAAGATCACAAGGTCCTGGGGCACGTGCTGGGCCATCCAGCGGTTGAACGGCGCGCGGGCATGGTCGCCTTCGGTGCCGACAAAGCGGTGGCGCGCAAAGCCTTCGGGCCCCTGCGGCACGCCATGCTGTTCGGCATAGCTGCGCGCGGCGAACAGCGCCGCCTGAACGACGCCGAAGGCCTGAACCACGTTGTCGGGGTCTTCGGGCACGGTCCCGGCGCGGATGGCGACATGTGCTTCGCCGTATTCCAGCCGGAACAGGCGGGAATCGGTCAGGAACCGCACGCTGACCAGCGGATGGCGGGCCTGAAAACTGGCCAGCGCAGGCACCAGCAATGGCGCCATGCCGGTAATCGATGTCACCACCAGATCGCCCGCCACATCCGACCCCTGCCCGCGGATGCGGCCAGCCAGTTGGCCGAACTGGTCGGCGGCCCCTTCGGCGACCTTCAGCAGGTCGCGCCCGGCCTCGGTCGGGGTGTAGCCACGAGAATGGCGCTGGAACAGTTTTGCCCCCAGCCGCCGTTCCAGCGCGTCGATATGGCGGATGACCGTGGCATGGTGCACGCCCAGAACCTCGGCCGCGCCCGATACGGTGCCGAGTCGCGCCACTTGCCAGGCGGTGCGCACTTCGTCCCAACTGTCCAAATCGGTATCCTCGATCGTCTTTGACGGCGACAGGGTGGCCCTGTCTGGCAGCCTCTGCAAGAGGGGGAGGGGCCTTGCAGGCGCGATGTAACCCCGTAACCTGCGAAAATGACCAAGGGAGATTGATGATGACCATCCATATCGGCGCCCGACCGGGGCAGATCGCACCGACTGTGCTGATGCCGGGCGACCCGTATCGCGCGCGCTGGGCAGCGCAGACGTTTCTTGACGGCGCGGAATGCGTGAACGAGGTGCGCGGGATGCTCGGCTATACCGGCACATGGCGCGGCAACCGGGTGACCATTCAGGCACATGGCATGGGGATGCCTTCGGCTTCGATCTACGCCAACGAACTGATCCGGGATTATGGCGCGCAGACACTGATCCGCATTGGCAGCGCGGGGGCCCTGCAACCGCATGTCGGGTTGCGCGACATCGTGTTGGCGCAGGGGTGCAGCACACTGGGCAGCCCGTCGCGCAGCATCTTTCGCGAACTGAGCTTTGCGCCGGTTGCCGACTTCGGCCTGTTGGCGGCGGCGCATGCGGTGGCGCTGCGCCGGGGTGCGGTGGTGCATGTGGGCGGCATCTATTCCTCGGACACGTTCTATGACGAGCGCAAGGATCTGTGGGACGAGTTGCAGCGCCACGGGTGCCTGTGCGTGGAGATGGAGGCGGCAGAGCTTTATACCCTTGCCGCGCGCTATGGCCGCCGGGCTTTGGCGGTGCTGACGGTGTCGGACCACATTCTGACCGGCGAGGCCACAACCTCGGCCGAACGTGAAACCGGGTTCGGCGCAATGGTCGAACTGGCGCTGGAGGCGGCGTTCGGCTGACCGGCCCCGCAACCGGGCGCGTCAGCCTTTCTTGCGCCCGATCCGCGGTTCTTCGCCGCGCATCAGGCGGCGGATGTTGGCATCGT
>JAUXPG010000205.1 GCA_030683915.1 Gemmobacter sp. | reverse complement strand
GGCGATGTGGAAACCGTGCTGCGTCGGCTTGCCACCGGGATTCCGCTGTCCGAAGAAGACATCGAAAAGATCCTGCGCGAGGTGCGCCGCCGCAGCCCCTTTGTGCCGCATATCGTGGCCGAGCGCCTGACGTGGGAACAGTTAAGCTGGGTCTCGGTCAACACCCCCGCGTTGCCCGGTGTCCAGCCCGAGGTGGGGCTAAGCCGGGCCTATCCGCTGGATCAGGACTTTGCGCATTCGGTCGGCTATGTCGGCCCGGTGTCGGAAAACGATCTGGCACAGTTGGAAAACCCCGAGCCGGTGTTGCAGATTCCCAAGTTCCAGATCGGCAAGATCGGTGTGGAACGGCGGCTGGAGGACACCTTGCGCGGCGCCGCCGGGTCGCGGCGGATCGAGGTGAACGCCGCCGGTCGGGTGATGCGGGAACTGGATCGCCGCGAAGGCGACGAGGGTGCCGATGTCGTGCTGACCATGGATGCCGGGTTGCAGAACTATGCCCGCATCCGCATGGGCGACGAAAGCGCCAGCGCCGTTGTGATGGACGTTCAGAACGGCGACATCATGGCGCTGGTGTCTGCGCCATCCTTTGACCCCAACCTGTTCGTGCGCGGCATTTCCAACGCCGATTTCCGCGCCTTGATGGACAACGACCACCGCCCGCTGTCGAACAAATCGGTGCAGGGTGCCTATCCGCCGGGGTCGACGTTCAAGATGGTGACGGCGCTTGCGGCACTTGAAGCCGGTGTCATCACGCCCAACACCACCGTGCGCTGTCCGGGGAATTACGATGCCGGGGGGCGTCGGTTCCACTGCTGGAAACGCGGCGGACATGGCGGGGTGAATCTGGAACGCAGCCTCGCCGAAAGCTGCGACGTGTATTACTACGACATCTCGCAGCGCGTCGGCATCGATGCCATCGCGCTGATGGCCGAGCGGCTTGGGCTGGGCGTGCGGCATGACCTGCCGATGTCGGCCATCGTCGAAGGGCTGAACCCCAACCGGCAATGGAAATCCGAAAAGCGCGGGCAGGACTGGCGGATCGGTGACACCATCAACGCCAGCATCGGCCAAGGCTATGTGCTGTCGTCGCCGCTGCAGTTGGCGGTGATGTCGGCGCGGTTGGCGACGGGGCGCGCGGTGGTCCCGCGCATGGTCAAGGCGGTGGATGGCGCCGAGGTGCCGGTGATGCCTGCCGAACCGCTGGGGCTGAAGGGCGACAACCTGCGCGCGGTGCAGCGCGGAATGTGGGCGGTGACCAACACCCAGTCGGGAACGGCGTTTTCGTCACGCTGTGATGACAAGGCGATGCTGATCGCGGGCAAGACCGGCACCAGTCAGGTGCGCAACATCAGCATGGCCGAACGCGCGCGCGGTGTGCTGCGCAACGATCAGTTGCCGTGGAATCGGCGCGACCACGCGCTTTATGTCGCCTATGCCCCGTCGGACGCGCCGCGCTATGCGGTGTCGGTGGTTGTGGAACATGGCGGTGGCGGGTCGGGCGTGGCGGCGCCGGTGGCGCGCGATATCCTGCTGTATGCGCTTTACGGCGGCATCCCGCCGCTGAGCGCCTATCCGGCCGCACAGCGCAACCGGATCGAGACGCAGCACCGCACCATGCCCCTGCGTGACCCCGGCCAACTGGCTGGCACCGGCCGGACGCGGGCCTGACGGATGGGGGCGGCATGACCTATCTGGAATATTCGGTCAAACGGGTTCCCGCCGGGTTCCGCAAGCTGTTGCACATGAACTGGGCGCTGGTCGTCGTGCTGACCGCCATCGCATCGGTCGGGTTCTTGATGCTCTATTCGGTGGCTGACGGCCGGCTGGACCGTTGGGCAGAGCCCCAGATGGAACGGTTCGGCGTGGGGCTGGTGCTGATGCTGGCGATGGGCTTTGTGCCGATCTGGTTCTGGCGGAACATGGCGGGCGTTGCCTATGGCGTCTCGATCCTGCTGCTGATCGCGGTGGCGTTTGTGGGCGATGTCGGCATGGGCGCGCAACGCTGGCTGAATCTGGGTTTCATGCGGCTGCAGCCCTCCGAGCTCATGAAGGTCGCGCTGGTGATGATGCTGGCCGCCTATTACGATTGGCTGGACCCGAAAAAGACCTCGCACCCCTTCTGGGTTCTGGTGCCGGTGATGATGATCCTGTTTCCCACGATCCTTGTGCTGCGCCAGCCCGACCTTGGCACCTCGCTGATGCTGATGGGGTCGGGGGCGGCGGTGATGTTGGTGGCCGGGGTGCACTGGGCCTATTTCGCCGGTGTGATTTCTGCGGGCGTGGGGGCGGTTGTCGCGGTGTTCGCCTCGCGCGGGACGGAATGGCAGGTGCTGAAGGATTATCAGTATCGCCGGATCGACACCTTCCTTGACCCCGGCTCCGATCCGCTGGGCGCGGGATACCACATCAGTCAGGCCAAGATCGCGCTCGGGTCGGGCGGATGGGGCGGCAAAGGGTTCATGCAAGGGACGCAAAGCCGGCTGAACTTTCTGCCCGAAAAGCATACCGACTTCATCTTCAACACCCTGACCGAGGAATTCGGGTTCATCGGCGGGTTTTCCCTGCTGATGCTATATGCGCTGGTCATCCTGTTTTGCATCAGCACCGCCATCCAGACCAAGGACAGGTTCGGCGCGCTGGTGGTGCTGGGGGTGGCGGCGACGTTCTTTTTGTATTTCGCGGTCAACATGGCCATGGTGATGGGGCTGGCGCCGGTCGT
>JAUXPG010000396.1 GCA_030683915.1 Gemmobacter sp. | reverse complement strand
TTGTCTGGTGGGACTGGTGGTTGCAACTGCCTTGGTGGGCCGACATTCCGGGAGGCGTCAATGGCTGAGTATCAGAACATCTTCACCCAGATTCAGGTGCGTGGCGCGCCTGAAATGGGCATGGTCGAAGGCGTCGATCTGTCGAACCGGACCAAGGGCGCAAGCTTTTCCAGCCTGATGGGCTGGATCGGCAACGCGCAACTCGGGCCGGTCTATCTGGGCGCCATGGGCGTGCTGTCGCTGATGTCCGGGGCTGTCTGGTTCATGATGGTCGGTGCATGGTACTGGATGCAGGCGGGGCTGAACCCGGCGGTGTTCCTGCGCGATCTGTTCTGGTTCTCGCTGGAACCGCCGGCGCCGGAATATGGCCTGTCGTTTCCGCCGATTGCCGAAGGCGGCTACTTCCTGATCGCATCGTTCTTCCTTCTGGTTGCGGTCATGTCGTGGTGGGTGCGGACCTGGCTGCGCGCCGAAGCGCTGGGCATGGGCAAGCACGTCGCCTGGGCCTTTCTTTCGGCGATCTGGCTGTTCCTTGTGTTGGGTCTGTTCCGCCCCATCCTGATGGGGTCGTGGTCGGAAGCCGTGCCTTACGGCATCTTCAGCCATCTGGACTGGACCAACAACTTCAGCCTGACCTATGGCAACCTGTTCTACAATCCGTTCCACGCGCTCAGCATCGGCTTCCTTTACGGGTCGGCGCTGCTGTTTGCGATGCACGGGGCGACCATCCTGGCCGTTTCTCGCTTTGGCGGCGACCGGGAGCTGGAACAGATCGTGGACCGCGGCACCGCCTCGGAACGCGCGGCGCTGTTCTGGCGCTGGACCATGGGCTTCAACGCCACGATGGAAGGCATCCACCGCTGGGCCTGGTGGTTTGCGGTTCTCTGCACGCTGACCGGCGGGATCGGCATCCTGCTGACCGGCACCGTGGTGGACAACTGGTTCGTCTGGGCCCAGGAGCGCGGCTACGCGCCGAGCTATTGATCGGAGAGAGCCATGTCTGACCTGAAACCCATCTACATGGACCACAACCACAAGACGCAGCTACGCGCCTGGGGGCTGGCCGAGATGATGCGTGGCGGGCTTTATGCCCTGCTGTTCTGCATCGCGATCGGCGTGTTCTTCTTCGCGCTGTGGGTGGTCGGCCTGTTGTTGCCCGAAGCCAGCAAGCAGGCTCCGGGCCCCATGCCCTACAGCCAGATCGAAGCGCCGCTGACAGCGTCGCGCATCGGCTGACATCCAGTCGCCGGGGGCGGGCCAACCGCCCCCGGCCTACAAGATTCGGGCAATCTCGCCAGCCCGGATGCGGGCGATCCGTTGCCCGGTTCCCTTCCTGTTTGGCGGCAGGCAACTGGTGCCGTGCGCTTTGCGTCCCTTATGCGCGCGGCACCCTTTTGCCCTTTTCAGCAAAGGCGCGTGCCATGACCCAAACCCCGCTGCTTGATCGCGTCGCCGGCCCTGCCGACCTCAAGGCGATGGGCGATTCCGACCTGGCCCGGCTGGCGCAGGAGGTGCGCGAGGAAACCGTGCGCATCGTGTCGCGGACCGGCGGGCACCTTGGATCGTCGCTGGGCGTGGTGGAACTGACCGTGGCGCTGCATGCGGTGTTCAATACCCCGCATGACAAGCTGATCTGGGACGTGGGCCACCAGTGCTATCCCCACAAAATCCTCACCGGCCGCCGTGCCGCAATGGGTGCGCTGCGGCAAAAGGACGGGCCGTCGGGGTTTACCCGCCGCTGCGAAAGCGCGCATGATCCGTTCGGCGCCGCGCATTCCTCGACCTCGATTTCCGCAGCGATGGGCTTTGCCATCGCGCATGACATGGGCCAGCCCACCGGCGACGCGATTGCCGTGATCGGCGACGGCGCCATCACCGCAGGCATGGCGTGGGAGGCGATGAACCACGCGGGCGATCAGGGGCGGCGGCTGTTTGTCATCCTCAACGACAACGACATGTCCATCGCCCCGCCCACCGGCGCCATGAGCCGCTATCTGACCCGGCTGCAGACCACCGCGCCGGGCGCCACGCTGCGCGACATGGCGGCCGGGTTCGAGGCGCTGTTGCCCGGCCCGTTGCGCGACCACGCCCGCAAGGCGCGGCAACTGGTCACCGGCATGCCCGGCGGCGGCACCCTGTTCGAAGAACTGGGCTTCACCTACATCGGCCCCATTGACGGGCATTCGATGCCCGAACTGCTCGCCACCTTGCGCGCCGCGCGGGCCCGCGCCACCGGGCCGGTCCTGATCCATGCGCGCACGGTCAAGGGCAAGGGCTATGCCCCCGCCGAATCGGCGGCTGACAAATACCACGGCGTGTCAAAGTTCGATGTGGCGACCGGCACGCAGGCCCAGGCGAAATCCAACGCGCCATCCTATACCAACGTCTTCGGCCAGACCCTGACGGCGATGGCCGCCGAAGACCCGACCATCCTTGGGATCACCGCGGCCATGCCGTCGGGCACCGGGCTTGACATCATGGCCAAACGCTTTCCGGGCCGGGTGTTCGACGTGGGCATTGCCGAACAGCATGCTGTCACCATGGCCGCCGGAATGGCGGCGGCGGGGCTGAAGCCGTTCTGCGCGATCTATTCCACCTTCTTGCAGCGCGGCTATGACCAGATCGTGCATGATGTGGCGCTGCAGGGCCTGCCCGTGCGCTTTGCCATCGACCGCGCGGGACTGGTGGGGCAGGATGGCGCCACGCATTGCGGCGCGTTCGATGTGGCCTATCTGGCGAACCTGCCCGGATTCACCGTCATGGCGGCGGCAGACGAGGCCGAGCTTGTCCACATGGTCGCCACCGCCGTCGCGCATTCCAGCGGGCCCATTGCCTTTCGCTATCCGCGCGGCGACGGCGTGGGGGTTGAAATGCTCGAGCGGGGCATCCCGCTGACGATCGGCAAAGGCCGGGTGGTCCGCGAAGGGGCGGATGTGGCGTTCCTGTCCTTCGGCGCGCATCTGGCGGAAACGCTGGCGGCGGCGGACCTGCTGGCGCAGCGGGGCCTTTCCGCCACCGTGGCGGATGCGCGGTTCGCCAAACCGCTCGACACCGACCTGATCGCGCAACTGGCCCGCAGCCATGCCGCGCTGATCACGGTGGAACAGGGCGCGCAGGGCGGGTTCGGTGCGATGGTGCTGCATCACATGGCGGGGGCGGGGCTTTTGGACCGTGGCCCGGCGATACGCACCATGACGCTGCCCGACCGTTTCATCGACCACGGCACACCAGCGGAAATGTATGCCGAGGCCGGACTGACCGCGCAGGACATCGCCGATACCGCCTTGCGTGCGCTGGGGGTTGCCACTCTGACCCGGCAAAGGGCCTGACACCCCTTGCCCCTGCGGCGGGGTTGCGGCAGCGTGCCCGCATGCTGCGGATCAACGACCATATCGTGATTGCCGACTGGGAATTGTCGGAGAACTTCACGCGCTCGCAAGGGCCGGGGGGGCAGAACGTCAACAAGGTTGAAACCGCCGTGGAACTGCGGTTCGAGGCCGAACGGTCGCCGCATCTGCCGGCCCCGGTCAAAGCGCGGCTGAAGCGGCTGGCCGGGCGGCGCTGGACGGATGAAGGCGCGATCGTGATCCGGGCCGAGGAAACCCGCAGCCAGGCACGCAACCGCGAAATGGCACGGGTCCGGCTGGTGGAACTTATCCAGCAGGCCCTGATTGTCCCGAAACGCCGCATCGCCACCAAACCCACGCTGGGCAGCCAGCGCCGCCGCGTTGCGGCCAAGTTGCAGCGCGGCGCCATCAAGTCCAACCGCGCAAAAGTCGAGGATGACGACGAATGACCGAAACCATGCAGGACCGCCGCGCGCGGCTGATGGGACCCAACGTGCCGACCTTTTACCGCGAACCGCTGCATCTGGTGCGCGGCGAAGGGGTCTGGCTGTGGGACAAGTCGGGCAAGCGGTATCTGGATTGCTACAACAACGTGCCCCATGTCGGGCATTGCCACCCGCATGTGGTGCAGGCGATCTGCGCGCAGGCCGGGCAGTTGAACACCCACACCCGCTATCTGCATGACACCGTGCTGGAGTACATTGACCGGCTGGGCGCCACCTTTGGTCACGGCACGACGCAAGCGATCATGACCTGCACGGGGTCCGAGGCGAATGACATCGCCTTGCGGATGGCGCAGGCGGTGACCGGAAAGACCGGCATCATCGCCACCGACAACACCTATCACGGCAACACCGCGCTTGTGTCGCAACTGTCCACCCGCAAGCCACCCATCGGCGGCTATGCCAAGAACGTCAAGCTGGTGCCCGCCCCGGATTCGCGCGTGCCGGTGGGCGGCACGGTCGAAGGGCAGGCGGCGGCCTTTGCCGCCAATGTCGCCCGCGCGGTGCAGGAGCTGGAGGCCGACGGCTTCGGCCTGTCGGGCATGCTGATCTGCCCGCTGTTTGCCAACGAAGGCCTGCCCGATCTGGCGCCGGGGTTTCTTGACCCGACCGTTGCGGTGATCCGGGCGGCAGGCGGGCTGATGATTGCGGATGAGGTGCAGCCGGGGTTCGGGCGGTCGGGGTCGCATTTCTGGGGCCACGACAGGCTGGGGTTCGCGCCCGATGTGGTGACGATGGGCAAACCGATGGGCAACGGCCACCCGGTTGCCGCGGTCTTTGCCACCCCGCGGGTGATGGGCGCCTTCCGCGACGCGTTCGGCTATTTCAACACCTTCGGCGGCAATCCGGTTTCGGCTGCCGCTGCCATGGCAGTGCTGGATGTGATTGAACGCGAAGGACTGCAGGACAACGCGCGCACGACCGGGGCCTATATGGTGGACCGTCTGCGCGCTGTGCAACATCCGTGGATCGCGCAGGTGCGCGGCGCAGGGCAGTTTTACGGCGTGGAGTTCGTGACGGAGTCTGGTGCCCCCGCCACCGCCTTTGTCGCCGATGTGATCGAAGGAATGGTGGCGAACGGCGTCATCCTGAACAACATCGGCAAGCATCGCAACACGCTCAAGATGCGCCCGCCGATGCCGTTTGGCCGCGAACATGCCGATATCGTCGTTGACACGCTGGTGCAGGTGCTGGCGCAGACGCCGGTGCGCGGATGAGTGCCGAAGGGCACGAGGCCGCCGCCCTTTGGGGCGGCGCATTGTCCCTGCGGCTGATCCGCGACCGCGAGAATGCGGTCTATGAGGCGGCCCTGCCCACCGGCCGCGCCGCCTTGCGGCTGCATCGCGTCGGGTATCAGACGGAAACCGCAATACAGTCCGAACTGTGGTGGT
>JAUXPG010000209.1 GCA_030683915.1 Gemmobacter sp. | reverse complement strand
GTGGGTGGAGGCGCTGATCAGATGGCCGGCGTCCAGCGCATTGTCCATTTCCCGGGCAGTGCGCTGGAAGTGCCGGCGCAGTAGCCGGAAGAGCGCCGAATCCGACAAGGTTTTCCGGTCGGTCTGGACATATTGGAGGCCCTCGCCCAGGCTGGTGATGAGCGGTGTGTGGTCCGGCCAGGCGCCCGGGTCGCGTCCCAGCCCGCGGTGGTCGAAGTAATCCGTCATCGCGAGCATGACCGCGTCGGGAACGGGGATCGAGCGCGGCTTGTTGCCCTTGCCGACCACTTCCAGGTCCCAGTTGTCGGTGCCACGCGCAGGCTTCAGTCCCGGATTGGGCCGCCCCGGGGTCTCGGTGCGGGCCGCCACTTTCGCAGCCACCAGCTCCGACAGGCGCAGTCCCATGCCGTAGGCCAGCAGCAGCGTGAAGCGCAGCCGGAAATACGCTTCATCGGGCGGCAGGTGTTCACAGGTGGCGATGACTTTCTGCCATTGGGTGAGGGTGAGCGCGTGGTCGACGCGGATCCGAGCCGCGACGTTGTGCGCCGGGGGCACGCCGTCCCACGGATTGGTCTCCAAATAGCGGCTTCGCATCAGCCATTCGCACAGGGCCGTCAATATCGTCACCGCCAGCTTCTGGCTCGAGGGCGACAGCGCACCGGCGAAGGGACGCCAGTCCTCGCTCCAGCGCGGGGTGCTGCGCGCGCCGATCCAGGTCTCTCGCGGCAGGCGCCAGTACCAGAGCTGCTGGCCGTCCAGCGCATTCAAGAAATCCCGGTAGCTGATGCAGTCCTCGGTGGTGGCCGACGACAGCGCCTTGCCGCGTTCGAAGATCATCCACAGCAGGAAGCGCTCGGCCTGGGTTCGGTAGCTGCGCACCGTATGTTCCCGCGAACCGAGGCTGGCGAGCCAGGCTTCGATCGCCGCACGATCGTCCGCCGCGGCGAGCTTCGTCGAGTAACTACGATTCGCCCCCAGCGCTCCCGAAAGCTCGGTGGGCGCCGCAAAACGCTCGAGCGGCACGATACCAGTTTGCGCAGGACGCCCCTCCTGGTCCTGGCGGACGGCGGCGAGCGGCAGGACATTGCCGTCCGCCACGACACGTTCTGATAGAAAGGACTCCAGGCGGCGGGCGGTGACCGGGCCGATCTGGGGCAGGGCGCGGTGCCAGTGTGGGCCCTTCTTCCGGATGCGTCCGACGAGGTCGGCAAGGGTGTGGATTCCGCCCCCGGCCAGGCGCGCGGCGATGGCTTCGTCGATCCAGGCAAAGACCGAATCCCCAGGCCGCGGCGGCTGGGCGACGCGCTCCTCGAGCCAGGCCACGGCGTCCCGCAGGCGCTGCCGCAGCCGCTGGTTGCGGCGGGTCCGACGCGCGGCGACGGGATCGGTGACCGGATAGACCGACTTGAATAACTCAATGAGTTCGCGCTCATCGTAGAAGCCCTGGGGATCGTGCGTCGCCTGAAACTCCTCGAGGGACGGCGCTGCGGCGTCGGTGGCGGCGAGGCGTGCCAGCGGAATCCGCAGCAACTTGACGAGGCCCGGGCGTTCCTTGCGGGCCGCGGCGATCAGGGCGTCGCGGATCCAGCGCAGGGTGGCTTTGGCTTTGGGCAGGTCGGCGCCGGTGTCGAGGTAGCGCTCGCCCAGGGTGGCCAGATCGAGGCCGTCGAGGTGGCCGCGAAACAGGGCGAGGTGGTGAAGGCCCAGCCGGCGTGGGTTTCCGGGTGTTGCGGGCGAGTTTTCGGGAGAGATCACTTTTGAAATCGCGGAATATTCATGAAATTATGATAGCCTGATTATAGTACTAATCAAGCTATGTCAAGGCGGGGAGGAGGGTGGGGCAGGTCTTTCAGGGGAAGTCTGTGGCGAGTTGGGGGCCGACCGTCTCGTCAAAGTACAGCTCGAGGGCCTCCCGCAGATGGGCCAGCGCCGCCGCCTCGGTGTCGCCATCGCTGGCCACGTCGGGTGTCTGGCACTGGGCGACGAACCCGTCCCCTTCGGGAACCACCCGACAGGCGAGCGGGCGTCCGGATCGCGGGTCACGCCAGGTGTCGGTCATTCGTCGGTCTCCTTCAATCCTTTTGATGGCGTGAGGCATACCGCGCCATCCCGATCAGAAATGCAGGGGCTAGGCCCAGGACAAGCAGAGATTCTATGGTCACGCTGATCTCCATTCCGATACGCCGACAGGTCTGGGCAAAGCCTAGCACAACACACCGCCGCGCTTGGCGGCAAGCATCCCGGGCGGCGGGGAGCTATCAGGGGAGACGTGGCTGGCGCGCTCCGGCGGCAATCACCTCTGTCCTCGCGGGACGAGCTTCTAATTAGGGGGCTTTTGTCTGGGCGGCGGCATGGGCAAAGGCGATCTTGCTCAGCGTCACCTGCAGGAGATCCAGGGCCTCATTGAAAAACAGGCGCAGTTCCTCCAGCGTGGGGGCCGGCTTGACCAATTGCAAGTAGCCTTCATCGGTCGCTGACGGCTTGCACGCGCGCAAGCGCAGTTCGGCTACCGGAAAGCTGCCGACACGATCCGCCTCCTGGAATGCACGGTGCAGGTCACTTGCCTCATAGCCGTGGCGAGTCATCAAGATGTAGAGGTCGAACCAATCGCGCGTTTTCGACCGCTCGGCGCAGACCAGCGCTTTCGTCTTGAAAACTTCGTCCAGGGTAGCGACACGCAGCGGCGAATCGCTCGTTCCACTAAGAAGCCTGGTGGTTGGGTTGTCCAGCCGCACGAAGCTGATTTTGACGGCATTGTCGGCAATGTAGTTTTGCTGATGCTCTTCCAGCAGCAATCCGGAATCAATGAATTCCTGCTCGGCAATCGCATCCTGGTTCAATTGCATGTCGGTCCCAGTCCCGCGCATGGCGTCGACCAGCTGCCGCAGGCGCAACACCGGCAGCAGATCGCCCAGAAAGGCAAAGTCCAAATCCTCGCTGAGACGATGCCCGATACGCATGGTCAACGCGGTTCCGCCGATCAAGACAAAGCCGCTCAGCAGAGGGCTGGTTTCCAGCCGTTGCCAGATTCGACGGGTGTCAGGCGGTAGCTTGTTGGTATCCACGGGTGATGTTTTGCAACAGCCGTTCAGTGATGGGTTGAGCCCGGATGACGTCAGGATCGCCGGATGCCTTGAGGGATTCCCATTCCGCAGCCACGGCGTCAACACCGAACTCGAGCGAGGCATCGAGCAGGGTCTGGAATTCCGGCATGACCAACGCACGCCGGAGCAGAAGCGTTCGTGAGGCCTTCGGGTTCGACCAGGCCAGCGTGCGATGCTTTTCCTGAAAGCTGGCCGACGACGATGATGGCCGGCTCAATGCAGGATGCCCGCCCGGGGTCAGCAGGCCGAGGCTGACCCCGGCGGCCTTGGCCAAGGCTTCAACGAAACTCAGGCGCGCAGATCCGCGTTTCTTCATCCGGGACAGAGTTTCTTCCCGCACGGCGATGCGCTCGGCCAACGCTTTCTGGCTAATTCCCCGAGATCGAGCGACCGCGAGGATTTGGCCAATCAGAGACTCAGTACCCATGGCGATATAGTCAATCCATACCAACTTAATTGATTATATCGTCAATTACGTGACAAAGAAAGCCGGCTAGGAAGCCTTGGCCATCATGCTCCCTCCGTTTCTTCTGCCAACTTTCCCTCAACCTCAATTTAAACAGACCAACCTTAAAGGAGTCAAAACCAACCTGAATGATGACCCACACTTCAATTTCATCGCCCACCCTCCCCACTTTGCACGTCGGCGACACCTCGAAACACTTTCACGCA
>JAUXPG010000391.1 GCA_030683915.1 Gemmobacter sp. | reverse complement strand
ATGCGGCCCATCGCACTGTCGGCAGCACCCTGGGCGATGGCGAAGAACCGCACGACATAGGCCAGCACGATCAGGCTGGCCGATCCGGTCAGGATAAGTCCCGGGTCCGTGCCGGTCAGCCACACCACCGCATCGGCAAGTCGGTGGTCAAACGCGGCCACCGGAATGAGCAGCCCCACCGCCAGCACCGCCCCCGGCGCGGCGTATCCGATTGCCGTGGCGGGCATCAGCATGCGCGGCAAGGGGTGGCGCGACAGGCGCAGGCCATAGACCATGACCAACGCCGCCGCGACGCACAGCACCGCCGCCATCCCGCCCACCGCGACGGTGTTCCACAGTGCATCGCCCAGACCCCGGGCGAACCAGTATTCTGGCTTGCGCGCCGCATGCCAGCCGATGACCGCCACCGGCAGCACAAATCCGATGGCGAAAGGCACGGCGCACAGCCCCGAAGCCAAGGCGCCGCGCCAGCCCGCCAGACGTTTGGGCACCACCGGGCGCGACTGGCGCGCGGCACGGTGGAACCGGGCGGCCCGGCGCCCCACGCGCTCGACCAGCATCAGCACCAGAATCACCGCAAGGCTGACCAGCGCAAGCTGTGCCGCCCCTCCGGCGTTGCCCGCAGTCAGCCAGACCGAAAAGATGCCGGTGGTCAGCGTCTGCACCCCGAAATGCGTGACGGCGCCAAATTCGTTCACAGTTTCCATGCAGGCCAGCGCCACGCCGGCGGCGATTGCGGGCCGGGCCAGCGGCAGACCCAGCCGCCAGAACAGCCCCCAGGGGCCGGCGCCAAGCGCGCGCGCCACTTCATAGGCATTGCCCGACTGTTCGCGGAATGCGGCGCGCGCCAGCAAATAGACATAAGGATAAAGCGAGCCCGACAGCACCAGCACCGCCGCGCCGTGCGACCGCACCGGCGGGAACCAGTAGTCGCGCGGCGTGGCCCAGCCGAAGGCGGCCCGAAGCGCACCTTGCACCGGGCCCGCGTATTCGAAAAGATCGACGAGCGCATAGGCGCCGACATAGGCGGGCACGGCGAGTGGCAGCAGCAGCGCGATTTCCAGCGCCCTTGAGCCCGGAAAGCGGTACATGGTGACGAGCCATGCCGCGCCGGTGCCAACCGAGGCCGTCAGCACAGCGACACCGAGCATCAGGATGCCGGTATTGGCCAGATAGCGCGGCAATGTGGTGGCCAGCATATGCGGCCAGATGTTCTCGACCGGGTTGAAGGCCATCCAGACCACCGCCACCACCGGCATCAACACCAGTGCGGCGATGACCAGCGCGGCCAGCGGCCAAAGGTCTGGTGCGGACCGGCGGGGCGACAGGGCCGGGGGGCTGACGGAGGGGGGGGTGCCGGACATGCCCTGCCCATACACCGAAAGCGGTTTGCCTGTCCAGAAAACCACCTATACTGCGCGGCGAACGAAGGGCCGCAGAGCCCGGTGCGTGAAAGGTTCGGGGCAGATGCGGATTGTCTATCATCTGGGGGCGCATTGCACCGACGAAGGCGGCATCCTGCGGGTCTTGCTGCGCAACCGCCCGGCCCTGCTGGAACAGGGCATCGCGGTGCCCGACCCTGACCGCTACCCGGACCTGCTGCGCGCCGCCGCCGCCGCCTTTGCCGGCCGCAAGGTGGAGCCCGGCCACGCCGAGCGGTTGATGGACGCGCTGCTGCCCGATGCCGCCGACGATGCGGCAGACCGGCTTGTGCTGTCGTTCGAGGGGTTTCTGGCCTTTCCGCGCGACGCCGTGACGGCGACCCAGCTTTACCCTGCCGCCGCTGCGCGGGCGCGCGGGTTGGAATCGCTCTTCGACTCACATTCGGTGGAATTTCACCTCGCCATCCGCAACCCGGCCACCTGGCTGCCCGCACTGTCGGCCCGGCGGCGGGCCAAGGGGCAAGACCCGGTGCCCGACGGATTTGACGCATCGGCGCTGCGCTGGTCGGAACTGGTGGGGCGGCTGCGCGCCGCCTGCCCCGCCGCGCACCTCACCGTCTGGTGTGACGAGGATTCGCCGGTGATGTGGCACCGCATCCTGCGCGCTGTCGCCGGCCATGCCGAAGCGACCGAACTGTCCGGCGCGCTTGCCCTGCCCGCCAGCCTGATGAGCACCGAAGGCGCGCGCAGCCTTGCGGCGTGGGTGGCCGCGGCCCGCCCCGCGACCGATGACGCGCGGGCCGAAGGCTTGCGCAGCCTGCTTGACCAGTACGCCCAGGCCGACAAGCTTGACACCGTGATCGACCTGCAGGGCTGGACCGCCGAAACCGTTACCCGGCTGAGCGAGGCCTATGATGCCGATTGCGCCCGCATCGCCGCGATGGAGGGCGTACGGTTCCTGACGCCCTGACCGGCCGTCACGCCCCGCCTTGGGTCACGTCCGCACCGTGGATCCAGTCATAGCGTGCCAACAACCGCCCCGGGGCAAACCGCGACACCGCGCCCAGGCCCAGATGCGCCACCGTGCGCAACGGCCCGCGCAGATGGTAGCTGCGCGCGTTGGCGGTGGCGGCGGCCACGATGCGCGCGGTGCGGGGGCGCGGGCGGCCTGATAGGCGGCCAGTGCGACGCCGAGGTCGGGCTCGGCCGCCAGCGTTGCGGCCAGCACCCAGGCATCCTCCAGCGCCATGTTGGCGCCCTGCGCCAGAAACGGCAGCGTCGGGTGGGCCGCATCGCCCAGAATGGCGACGCCGCGTGCCGGCGCACCCGGTGCGGCCCGGCCCCAGACCGGCGCCACCGGATGCCGGAACAGACCCCAAAGCCAGCAATCGCCGATCTGGTCAAGCCAGCCGCGCACGCGGGGCGAGAAGCCCTCAAAGGCCAACCGCACCTCCAGATCGTCATCGCGCTGCGCCCAGCCCTCTTCGACCCAGCGGGTGCGTTCCTCGACCGCGACGATGTTGCGCAAGGTGCCGCCCCGCAGCGGATAGCTGACCAGATGTCGCCCCGGACCCATGTGAACCTCGGCGACCGGGCGGGCACCTGGTTCGGCCGGAACCACCGCACGCCACGCGACCTGACGGGTGAAGAACGGCGCCGCAGGGCCATTGAGCGCCGCCCGCGCCACCGAATGCAGCCCGTCCGCCCCGATCACCAGCCCCGGGCGCAACGCGGTGCCCGAGGCCAGGGTCAGCACAGGGCCATCCGGGGCAAGGTCCAGCCCCGTGACGCGGTGCGAAAGCCTGATCTCGACGCCCGCGTCCCGCGCGCCTTGTGCCAGAAGGTCGATCAGGTCGGCGCGGTGGACGAAGTGCCACGATTGGCCGGGCCGCAAGCCTGAAAGGTCAAGCCGCGCGACCATGGCGCCCGTCGGCCCGTCGATCAGCTCCACCCCGGACGAGGCGAGGCCCGCCACCGCCAGCGCGTCGCCCAGCCCCAGCGCGCGCAGCACCGCCGCCCCGTTCGGCGTGATCTGCAACCCCGCGCCAACCTCGCGGATGGCATCGGCCTGCTCCAGCACCGTGACCCGCGCCCCGCGCAACGCCAAGGCGCGCGCCACCGCCAAACCGGCGATTCCCGCGCCCAGCACGGTGATCTGCTGTCCGATCAGCATGGGCCAACCCCCTGAAATGGCGGCGCCGGGGCAAGACCCCGGCGCGCGCACCCCATCAAGCTGACGACCGTTCAGTCGTCGCGGTGCACGCGTTCGCGCCGTTCGTGCTTTTCCTGCGCTTCCAGCGTCATGGTGGCGATGGGCCGCGCATCCAGCCGCTTCAGGCTGATGGGCTCGCCCGACATTTCGCAATAGCCGTATTCGCCGTTCTCGATGCGGCGCAAGGCGGCGTCGATCTTGGCGATCAGCTTGCGCTGGCGGTCGCGGGTCCGCAGTTCCAGCGCGCGGTCGGTTTCCTCGCTGGCGCGGTCGGCGATGTCGGGCACGGAGCGGGCGCTTTCGTGCAGGCCCTCCAGCGTCTCGGCGCTCTGGTCCAGCAGTTCGGCCTTCCACACAAGCAGTTTACGGCGGAAATACTCGAGTTGCCGGGTGTTCATGAACGGCTCGTCTTCGGCCGGTCGATAGTCTTCGGGCAGGAAGGTTTCGGCTTTCATCACTGATCCCTGTTCAGGGGCTGGCCGGTCGAAATGGTTGGAAACAGTCATACAGCCCCTCCTTCTGGCGGGGTCCATAGACCATGTGTCAAGGATTGTCACGGGGGATTCCGGCCCGATCTGCCGCGGGTTGCAGGGGCGGCACGGCATGCTATTGTCCGGCCTCACCTTTGACCGGAATGTCGGAAAATCGCATGAAATTCGCCTCGACCGAAACCTACGTCGCAACCGAGGACCTGACGGTCGCGGTCAACGCCGCCGTGACGTTGCAGCGCCCCTTGCTGGTCAAGGGCGAACCGGGCACCGGCAAGACCGAACTGGCGCGGCAGGTGTCACAGGCGCTGGGGCTGCCGATGCTGGAATGGCACGTCAAATCCACCACCCGCGCGCAGCAGGGGCTTTATGAATACGACGCCGTCAGCCGGCTGCGCGACAGCCAGTTGGGTGACGAACGTGTGAAGGATGTGCGGAACTATATCCGCAAGGGCAAGCTGTGGCAGGCGTTCGAGGCCGAATCGCGCGTGGTGCTGTTGATCGACGAGATCGACAAGGCCGACATCGAATTCCCCAACGACCTGTTGCAGGAGTTGGACCGGATGGAATTCTTTGTCTACGAAACCGGCGAGACTGTCCGCGCCCGCCACCGCCCGGTGGTGATCATCACGTCCAACAACGAAAAGGAACTGCCCGACGCCTTCTTGCGGCGGTGTTTCTTTCACTACATCCGCTTCCCCGACATCGAGACCCTGCGCGCCATCGTGGCGGTGCATTTCCCCGGCATCAAGGACGCGCTGCTGACGACGGCACTCACGCAATTCTATGAGTTGCGCGAAACACCGGGCCTGAAGAAGAAGCCCTCCACGTCCGAAGTGCTGGATTGGCTGAAGCTGCTGCTGGCCGAGGATCTGGCGCCTGAGGACCTCAAGCGCGAAGGCACCAGCCTGCTGCCGAAACTGCACGGCGCGCTTTTGAAGAACGAACAGGACGTCCACCTGTTCGAGCGCCTCGCTTTCATGGCGCGGCGGCAATCGGGGCGCTGACCACATGACCACCGTGCGCGATGACGTGGTGCCCGACGTTGATGCGGTGCTGGAGCTTTACCGCGCAAACCATTGGTCAAGCGCGGAAAAGCCCGATCAGCTCATGGCGGCGCTGCGGGGGTCGCACAGTCTGGTCACGGCGTGGGACGGCGCGCGGTTGGTGGGGCTGGGCAACGCGATCTCGGATGGTGCGCTGGTGGTGTATTATCCGCATCTTCTGGTGCATCCGGACGTGCAGCTCCGGGGGGTCGGCGCGGCGCTGCTGGACCGGTTGAAGGCGCGCTATGCCGGGTTCCACCAGCATGTGCTGATGGCCGATGGCGAGGCGGTCGGCTTTTATCTGCGGCACGGGTTTGCCCCGGCGGGGCGCACGCAATCGATGTGGATCTATGCCGGCAACGACCACTAGCGCCTGCACGCTTGCGTGAGCGGCGTTGCCGGGCGGAGTGCGGCGCCTAGCTGCGAAACCCGAGGGTTCTTGCACGCGAAAGGATGGCCGATGGCATTTTGGCAGCACACAGGCAGGTTGGCGCGCGCCGTGATGGCGCCGGTTTTCGCCGCCGGACTGATGGCCGGGGCGGCGACGGCGCAAGGCTATGTCGTCATCGAACGCACCAACGTGCAGACCGCACCCGCCCACTTCACCCCCGCCGTCACCGTGAGAGCCAACGGCCCGGCGCAGATCGTGCGATTGGGCGAGAGGGGGCTGAACCGGGCGAATTATTGGGACGACGCCGCGCTGACCGCCTGGGCCAGCGCCACGTTCAACGCCCGCGCGACGATTTATACCATCCCCGACATTCCGGAATTCAACGACTGACCGAGGCAAGGGCCTGCCCGCTTGCCGCTGGCCCTTGGCTTCGCCTTGCGCTAAAGCGGGCGCCGGACAACGGCACTCGGGCGGGGCGCACATGGCACGGCATCTGATCACTT
>JAUXPG010000129.1 GCA_030683915.1 Gemmobacter sp. | reverse complement strand
CGGCGGGCGTGCTTGCCACCGTCAAGCGCGAAGGGATCGAACGCAGCGGCGGACACTGGAGCGCCGAGGACGAGGCCGAATTCAAACGCCCCACGGTCGAAATGTTCGACCGCCAGTCCCACCCGCTCTATGCCTCGGCCCGGCTCTGGGATGATGGCATCATAGACCCGCGCCGCACCCGCGAAGTGCTGTTCCTGTCGCTGTCGGCGGTGCTTTGTGCACCCATCGAACCCACGCGCTTTGGCGTGTTCCGGATGTAGGGCAATCGCCCGCCGCGCCGCGAACAAGGAAATCCGTGCATGACCGACCTGCCCGCCGATATTGCCACCCGCTCCCCCGGCGCCGTGACCTTCCGCTTTGGCGACGATGCGCGGCTGAATGCCCATATCCTTGATCTCGTGCGGTCAGGGCAAAAGACCCTGACCTGCGGCGCACTGGCCAGTTTCGCGGCCAGCGAGGCGCCACTGCCGGAGCCGGGGCGGACCGACATCGCGCCGGATTGGGACGGGCAACCGGTGCTCGCCATCCAGGCCGTCACGGTCGAGATCATCTCCTTCGATCAGATGGACGCGGCCCGCGTGCCCGCCCAAGGCGAGTTCCGCGATCTGGACGACCGGCGCGCGGGCGATGAACGCCACCTGCGCCGCACCGGCCACTTTGTCCCGAATGCGCCGATGCTGGTCGAAACGTTCCGTGTCGCAGAAGTGTTCGCCCCATGACCCTGTCTGCAGCCTTGCCCACCCGCTTCACCGTCCGCTTCGGCCTGACCCACCCCGTCGCGCTGGCCCCGATGGCAGGCGCGGCAGGCGGCGCGCTGGCAGGCGCGGTCGCGCGGGCGGGTGGCCTCGGGCTGCTCGGCGGCGGTTATGGCGATGCGGACTGGATCGCGGCGGAATGGGACCGGGCAGGGGGTGCCCCGATCGGCATCGGCTTTATCACATGGCGGCTGACGCCTGCGCTGCTGAATGCTGCCTTGGTCCGGGGGCCGGTCGCGGTGATGCTGTCCTTCGGCGACCCCGCGCCCTTTGCCCCGGCGATCCACGCCGCCGGCGTGCCGCTGATCTGCCAGTGCCAGACGGTTGACCACGCCCGCGCGGCGCTGGATGCAGGCGCGCAGGTGATTGTGGCGCAAGGGGCCGAGGCCGGCGGCCACGGCGACCGGCGTGGCACCATGACGCTGGTGCCGGAACTGGCCGATCTGCTGGCTGCCGGTACGCCCAATACCCTGCTGCTGGCCGCAGGCGGCATTGCCGATGGGCGCGGCCTTGCGGCTTCGCTGATGCTCGGGGCCGATGGCGTGCTGGTCGGCACGCGGTTATGGGCGGCGGCCGAGGCGCTGGTCCCGCCGGGGTTTCATGCCGCTGCCGTGGCCGCCACGGGGGATGTTACGGTGCGGTCGTCGGCGCCCGATGCCGCACGTTTGCTTGACTGGCCCGCGCCCTTTACCATCCGCACGCTGCGGTCCGCCTTTACCGACCGCTGGGGCGGCCACACCGCCGCCCTGCGCGCGCCCGAGGGTGAGGCCGCCCGCGCCGACTGGGCCGCGGCGCAGGCTGCGGGGGATGCATCCGCCGGCACCCCCGTCGCCGGCGAGGCGGTTGGCCTGATCCACGACATCCCGCCAGCCGCCGCCATTTTGTCGCGCCTTTCGGAGCAGGCCTGCGCGCTGCTGTCTTCGCTCTGTTCCAAATATCCCGGGGGAGTCCCCGCAGGGGACGGGGGCAGCGCCCCCTCGCCTCCGCCCCCCGTCAAGCCGGAGATCTGACATGTTCGCCAAAATCCTGATTGCCAATCGTGGCGAAATCGCCTGCCGGGTGATCGACACCGCGCGCAGGCTCGGTGTTGCCACAGTGGCGGTCTATTCCGACGCCGACGCCGGGGCGCGCCATGTCGCGATGGCGGACGAGGCGGTCCACATCGGCGGCCCCGCCCCGGCGGACAGCTACCTGCGTGGCGACCGGATCATCGCCGCGGCACAGGCGACAGGGGCGCAGGGCATCCACCCCGGTTATGGATTCTTGTCCGAGAACCCCGATTTCGTCGAAGCGGTGGAAGCGGCGGGCCTGACCTTTATCGGTCCCTCGGCCTCGGCCATCCGTGCGATGGGTCTGAAGGATGCGGCCAAACGGTTGATGCAGGCGGCGGGCGTGCCGGTGGTGCCGGGTTATCACGGCGAAAATCAGGACGCCGAACATCTGGCCGGGGCGGCCGATGCCATCGGATATCCGGTGCTGATCAAGGCGGTGGCGGGCGGCGGCGGCAAAGGCATGCGCAAGGTGGCCCGCCCGCAGGATTTTGCCGCCGCGCTGGAAAGCGCGATGGGCGAGGCGCGCACCGCCTTTGGCAACCCGGCGGTGCTGGTGGAAAAGTATGTCGAGAAGCCCCGCCATATTGAGGTGCAGGTGTTCGGCGACGGAACCCGCGCGCTGCATCTGTTCGAACGCGATTGTTCGCTCCAGCGTCGCCACCAGAAGGTGATCGAAGAGGCCCCGGCCCCCGGCATGCCCCCCGAAATGCGCGCCGCGATGGGCGCCGCCGCCGTCCGCGCCGCCGAGGCGATAGGCTACAAGGGGGCCGGCACCATCGAATTCATCGTCGACAGCGCGCAGGGTCTGCGCCCGGACGGGTTCTGGTTCATGGAAATGAACACCCGCCTGCAGGTCGAACACCCTGTGACCGAGGCGATCACCGGCGTCGATCTGGTGGAATGGCAGTTGCGCGTCGCCAGCGGCGAAAGCCTGCCCTGCGCGCAAGGCGATCTGTCCATCACCGGCCACGCCTTTGAGGCGCGGCTTTATGCCGAGGATGTGCCCGCCGGGTTCCTGCCTGCCACCGGGCGGCTGGATCATCTGGTGTTCCCGCCCGGCGTGCGTGCCGACAGCGGCGTGCGTCCGGGCGACACGATCAGCCCTTGGTATGACCCGATGATCGCCAAGGTGATCGTGCATGGCCCGACCCGCGCGGCGGCCTTGCAACGGTTGTCGGATGCGCTGGCACGCACGCAGGTGGCGGGGTCGGTGACCAACCTTGCCTTCTTGGGCGCGCTGGCCCGGCATCCGGGCTTTGCCGCCGGAGATGTCGACACCGGGCTGATCGAACGCGACCTTCCCGCGCTGCTTGCACAGGCCGAACCCCGCGCTGAGGTGACGGTGGCTGCGG
>JAUXPG010000123.1 GCA_030683915.1 Gemmobacter sp. | reverse complement strand
AGACCCCGCGCGCCGCCACTGCGGGCGGCGGATTTGGCGGCGGATTTGGCCGCCGGTGCCTTGCGCGCACCTGTCTCTTGCGGGCCAGCGGACCCCGGCCTTGAGCGCGCGGCACCGGCTGTGCGGCCTGACGGCTTGGTGGCGGCGGGCGTCGGCATCGGGGTTTCGGTCAGGCCAAGCTGGTCCTTGAGCATGCGCGGCCGCACCTCGGCCACTTCGCCCGGTTTCAGGTCGCCCAGCTGGAACGGGCCATAGCTGACCCGGATCAGCCGGTTGACCGTCAGGCCCACTGCCTCCATCGCGCGCCGCACCTCGCGGTTGCGGCCTTCGCGCAGGCCCACGGTCAGCCATGCATTGGCGCCTTGCTGGCGGTCCAGCGATACGGCCATCGGCTGAAAGGTCTCGCCGTCCACCACCATCCCGGAGCGCAAGGGGGCAAAGGCGCTGTCTTCGGGGCGGCCATTGACGCGCACGCGGTACTTGCGCAACCAGCCGGTCGAGGGCAATTCCAGCCGCCGCTTGAGTTCGCCGTCATTGGTCAGCAGAAGCAACCCTTCGGAATTCAGGTCCAGCCGCCCGATGGTCATCACCCGCGGCAGATCCTCGGGCAGATGGTCGAACACGGTCGCGCGGCCCTGTTCATCGCGCGCGGTGGTCACCAGCCCCTCGGGCTTGTGATACAGCCAGACGCGTGGCGGTTCGGGCGGGGCCAGCGGTGCCCCATCGACCGTGATGCGGTCCTTCGGGGTTACGTCCAGCGCGGGGCTGTCGATGACCTTGCCATTCACGGTGACCCGGCCTTCGGCGATCATGCGTTCGGCATCACGGCGCGAGGAGACGCCCGCGCGCGCCATCACCTTGGCGATGCGGTCGCTGCCGGATTTCGCAGCGGGCGCCTCGGCCGCGGCGGTGGGCCGGACCTTGCGGGGCGCGGGGCTGCGCGGGGTGTCGGCTTTGGGCGGGCGGGTCATGAGGCGCTTTCGGGGCCGGGCGGGGTGCCGGGGGAAACCCCGGGGGCTGTCTGCCCCCGGACCCCCGAGGATATTTGCATCGGCGCGAAGGGGCAAGGCGGCTTGTGTTTTGGCATCGGGCACGGCATGCCGGGGCATGGTGTTTCGCAGCTATATGGATCTGGCGCTGGAGGAGGCGCGGGCGGCGGCCACACGGGGCGAGGTTCCCGTGGGGGCGGTCGTGGTCGCGCCGGGGGGCGCGGTCGTGGCGCGGGCCGGGAACAGGACACGCGAATTGTCCGACCCCAGCGCCCATGCCGAGATGCTGGCGCTGCGGGCGGCCTGTGCGCAAGCCGGGTCCGAGCGGTTGCCCGGACATGACCTTTATGTTACGCTGGAGCCATGTCCGATGTGTGCCGCCGCCATCGGTTTTGCCCGCATCGCGCGGCTTTACTATGGGGCGGCAGACCCGAAATCGGGCGGTGTGGGGCAGGGGCCGCGCATTTTCACCCATGCGCAATGCCACCACGTCCCCGAGGTTTATGATGGCATCGGCGCGGACCCTTCGGCGGCGCTGTTGCGCGACTTTTTCGCCGCGCGGCGTGGGGCTTGACAGCGGCCCCCCGCCGGGTGCTGATCCGCGCGCATCCTGTCGGAGTTGTGTCCATGCGCCCCGTGCCCCTCGTTCTGAGCCTTGCCTTCGGACTTGCCGCTTGCGGTACGCCCGAGTACCGCGCCGAGCAATCGGTCTGCGAAGCGCAGTGGTTGCAGAAGATACCGCCCCGCTATGAGCGCCAGATTGTCGAGCGGGTGCGCTACATCCAGGTTCCGACCGGCGTTTCGACCTGCACCACCAACGCCGCGAATGTGCAGACCTGCGTGGCGCAGATGCGCAGCGAGGCGATTCCCTATACCGCTGTCGAGACCGTGGATGTGAACAAGGCAAGCCGTGACGTGCAGATCCGGGCGTGTGCCGTGAAGGCCTGCACCGCGCGCTATGGCAACCCCGAGTGCCGCACCGGCAGTTGAGTTGAGCCGGGCGTGCCGGGGGCACGCCCGGGCGGCGGTCAGAGCGTGATCGGATCCATCACCTCGGGTTCGATCACCTGCACGCCGTCCGGAACCCCGGCGCGCAGCGCATCTGCCGACTGCTCCAGCGCCGGGAAGGTGCGGTAATGGCAGGGGATGATGGTGCGGAAGTTGAAGAACTTGCGCGCCGCATAGGCCGCCCGCTTCATGTCCATGGTATAGTGTCCGCCGGCCGAAAGCAGGCCCACTTCGGGCGCATGCAGATCGTTGAACACGCCCATGTCCGCCATCACGTCGGTATCGCCGGAAAAATAGATCGTCCGGCCGCCGCTTTCGATCATGAAGCCTGCCGGGCAGCCCAGATATACCGGCCCCGTGTCGCCTTTGGCCGAGGAGGAATGCGAGGCGGCCACCATGGTCACCGCCACAGTCCCCAGCCGCACCGTTCCCCCGTTGTTGAAGCCAACCGTCTTGCAACCCTCGCGCGCCTCGAGCCATGCGGTCAGGTCATATTTGCCAAGCACGGGGATACCGCGTTCCTTGGCGATGCCCGGCGCGTCGGCGATGTGGTCGGAATGGCCGTG
>JAUXPG010000107.1 GCA_030683915.1 Gemmobacter sp. | reverse complement strand
GGGCGCCGAATTGGCGCTTTCCTGCGCAAACGGTGGGCGAATGACGCGGATGCGGGCAGCAGTGCTGGGGTGGGGCCTGTTTTATGGCGGCGTTCTGGCCGCATGGGTGGCGCTGTGGGGCATGGCGCAGACCCGATCGGCCCTCGCGGGCGATTGGGGTCTGGCGTTGCTGGCGGACCTGTGCAGGACCGATGCGGCGGGGGCGGGGTTTGGCGGGCTGTTCGCCATGTGGGCGCTGATGTCGGTGGCGATGATGGCCCCGACGGCGGTGCCCGCGTTTCGCACCTGGGCCGCCTTGCCCGGCGGCGCGTCGGGCGGGGCGGTGGGCACGCTGGCGCTGGGGCTTGGATATCTGATGGTCTGGCTGGGGGCCAGCGGCGGCTTTGCGCTGGCGCAGCAGGCCTTCGGGGCGCGGGGCTGGCTGGCCCCGGATGGCGCCAGCCTGTCGTCGTGGCTTACGGCTGCGCTGTTCGCGCTGGCCGGGGTCTATCAGTTCAGCCGGTTCAAGGCTGCGTGCCTGTCGCGATGCCGCCTGCCGCTGACGTTTTTTCTGGAGCGTTGGCGCCCCGGCCCGGTGGCGGCGGCGCGCAGCGGGGTGGACCTTGGGCTGGTTTGCCTCGGCTGTTGCTGGGCGCTGATGGCGCTGGCCTTTGTCGGCGGAATGTCCAGCCTGCTGTGGATGGGGCTTGCCACCGTGCTGATGGTGGTGGAGAAATTGCCCGATATCGGCCGCCATGTCACCCGCCCGCTGGGCTGGGCCCTTCTGGCGGGCGCCATCGCCTTTGCGGCAAAGGGAGTTCTGGCATGACCGACCGTCTTGTGGCCCCCGAGATTTCTGCGCGCCACCCCGGCGCGCCGCGCAAGGATCACGGTCTGGTGCCTTGGGCGATCAAGGGCGAATTGATCCTGAACTGCAACTGCACCGTGTTCTGCCCATGTGTGGTCAGCCTTGGCAACCATCCGCCGACCGAAGGGACGTGTCAGGCCTGGGCCGGGGTGCGGATCGACGATGGCCATTATGGCACGGCAGATCTGAGCGGACTGAATATCGGGCTGTTGCTGGAAATTCCGGGGCTGATGGCGCGCGGCAACTGGAAGGCGGCGGTCTTTATCGATGACCGCGCGGGCGATGACGCCTATCATGGGCTGGTGCAGATTTTTTCCGGCAAGGCCAAGGGCACCACCGGGTTGTTTGGCATGCTGGTGTCCGAGTTTCTGGGCGCAGAACGCGCCGCGGTGCGGTTTGAAACCGAAGGCGATGCCCGCCGCCTGACCGTGGGCAAGAAGATTCAAGGCGAGGTTGTGCCAGTGCGGGGCGCCGATCCGGGGCGCGACATCGTGGTGACCAATACGCAATACTGGATGGGGCCGGACATCACCGTGGCGACCGCGACCAAGGGCCGGGTGCGCGCCTTTGGCCGGGTCTGGGATTTTGACGGCAGGTCGGCCGAAATCTGCCAGATCGACTGGAAAGGCCCCGGCCGGTGATCGCGCCAGACTACTGCCTGACAATGGCGCGCTACAACCGATGGCAGAATCGCGCGGTGATCGTGGCGGCGGAAACGCTGGACGCCGTGGCCCGGCGCAAGGCGCGGGGCGCGTTCTGGGGGTCGATCAGCGGCACGCTGTCGCATCTGTTGTGGGGCGATCTGGTCTGGATGAGCCGGTTCGACGGCGGGCCGCGCCCTGCTGTGGGCATGGCCGACAGCGCCGCCGCATGGGACGATTGGGACGACTGGCGCCGCGACCGGCAAGATGCCGACGCGCGCATCGTCGAATGGGCCCGCCGGTTGACGGTTGCCGAACTGTCGGGCGATCTTTACTGGTACTCGGGCCTGCAAGGGCGTTCGGTGTCGCGGCCCAAGGCGCTGTGTGTCGCGCATTTCTTCAACCACCAGACGCATCATCGCGGTCAGGTCCACGCCATGCTGACGGCAGCGGGCGCCCGGCCCGGCGATACCGACCTGTTTCTCATGCCGGATGAAGCGGACTGGATGTAGCGCAAGGGAGAGACGGCGGGATGTTCAAGGCATTGCTGGTGGAAAAGGACGCGGCGGGTCAGGTCACCGCCGGTGTGCGGACGCTGGAGGAGGACCGTCTGCCACCCGGCGAGGTGACGGTGGCGGTGGAATATTCCACGCTGAACTACAAGGACGGGCTGTGCCTGTCGCCCAGCGGCGGCGGGCTGGTGCGCAGCTATCCGCATGTGCCGGGCATTGACTTTGCCGGTGTGGTGGAGGCGTCGGACGATGCCCGCTACAAGCCGGGCGACCGGGTTGTGCTGACCGGCTGGCGCGTGGGCGAGGTGCATTGGGGCGGCTACGCCACCCGCGCGCGGGTGCGCGCCGACTGGCTGGTGCCGCTGCCGGCGGGGTTGACCACGCGGGCGGCGATGGCGGTTGGGACGGCGGGGCTGACGGCGATGCTCGCGGTGATCGCGCTGGAGGATCACGGGCTGGTGCCGGGGGCTGGCCCGGTGCTGGTGACCGGGGCTGCAGGCGGCGTGGGGTCGGTCGCGGTCGCATTGCTGGCCGCGCTGGGGCACGAGGTTGCCGCCGTGACCGGGCGCCCCGAATCCGAGGGGTATCTGCGCGAATTGGGGGCGACCCGGATCGTGCCGCGGGCCGATCTGGCCGAAACCGTCAAGCGCCCGCTGGAATCCGAAACATGGGCGGGCTGTGTCGATGCCGTGGGTGGCGCGATGTTGGCGCGCGTGCTGGGGCAGTTGAAGTACGGTGCCTCCGCCGCTGCGGTGGGGCTGGCCGGTGGCGCGGCCTTGCCTGCCACGGTCGTGCCGTTCCTGCTGCGCGGGGTGAACCTGCTGGGGATCGATTCGGTGATGAAGCCCTATGACGGCCGCCTGCGCGCATGGGACCGCATTGCGCGGGACCTGCCCTTGGCCAAGCTTGAGGCGATGGTGGTTCCTGCCGGTCTGGCCGACCTGCCTGCGCTCGGCGCGGCCATCCTGCAAGGGCAGGTGCAAGGGCGGGTCGTCGTGGATGTGAACGTCTGACTGGGGGAAGCGGGGGCTGCCGCCCCCGCACCCCCGCCTCAAGGGGGGTGTCACCCCCTTGAGAAACCCCCGGGGATGGCTTTGAAACCGGTCACGCTGCAACAAG